>NZ_JBFUGA010000003.1:0-128968 GCF_056403155.1 Methylobacterium sp. P3_A11 | reverse complement strand
CCTCGGCGGTGACGCTCAAGGTCGAAGGCCTGTACGTCAACCTCGACCGCAACACCCGCAGCCAGGGTGCGCTCGTCGTCAACGCCGCCAACAACTTCCCGGTCGTCTACAGCGGCGTCGGCCGCCGCTCCGACGAGTTCGCCGTCGTCCGCGCTGGCCTGAACTACAAGTTCGGCTCGTACTAGGATCGGCCACGGGTGCGGCTTCCGCCGCAGACCTCAGCCTCCGCGTGTGGGAAGCCCGGCCGATCGGCCGGGCTTCTCGCGTTTCGCAGCCTTCGGATGAAGTTTTCGCAATCCCCCTGACAAAGCGTCGCCGCGCACCCATGTCGTGTCTGCCATGCGGCGCGTTCGAGCCCGCGGGCTAGATTCGAGGAGGACGACTCCATGAACAGCGAAGAACGCGACGTCATTTCGGGCATCTTCCAGCGACTGGAGCAGGCACAGTCCCAGCCCCGCGACGCGGAAGCGGAGCGCTTCATCGCCGACAAGCTCCGGACGCAGCCCTACGCCCCCTACGCGATGGCCCAGCTGATCTACGTGCAGGAAGAGGCCATCAAGAGCCTGAACCAGCAGCTCGAGCAGGCGCGCAGCCAGGCGTCTTCGGCCCAGCCCTCCGGCGGCGGCGGCTTCCTGTCGAGCATCTTCGGCGGCGGCGGCCAGCGGCAGGAGCCGCAGCCCGGCTACGGCCAGCAGCGCCCGGCGGGACAGCCCTGGGGCAACCAGGCCGGTGCGCCGCCGCAGGGCTATCCGCAGCAGGGCTACCCGCAACAGGGCGGCTACCCGCAGCAGCAGGGCGGTCCGTGGGGTGGGCAGCCCCAGGCGCCGGCGCGCGGCGGCGGCTTCATGGCAACGGCGCTCCCGATGGCGGCGGGCGCAGCGGGCGGCATGCTTCTTGGCAGCGCCCTCTCGAACGCCTTCGCGGGCGGCCATTCGAGCCTGGGCAGCGCTGCGGCCGCGGGCCTCGGTGGCGGGGGCGAGACCGTCGTCAACAATTACTACGGTGACGGCGGCAATCAGGATCTCGGTGCGGCCCTCGACAACAGCGGCGGCGACATGGGCGGCTTCCAGGACGCGAACTACAGCGATCCGGGCGGCGATTTCGGCGGCGATCTCGGCGGCGGCGACGACAGCGACTGGACCTGATCGTCCCTCATTACGACGAAGGCCCGGTCGCGCGCAGGCGCGGCCGGGCCTTTCCGTAACTGGCGCCACTGCCTCCGGTCGACCGGACGCATTGAACGCTCAGAGGACTTCGACCCGCGTTCCCACCGGAACGCGCTCATAGAGATCGACGACGTCGTCGTTCATCATCCGGATGCATCCCGACGACACCGACTGGCCGATCGTGTTGGGCTCGTTCGTGCCGTGGATCCGGTAGAGTGACGAGCCGAGATAGAGGGCGCGCGCGCCGAGCGGGTTCTCCGGACCGCCCGCCATATGGCGCGGCAGGTCGGGACGACGGGCGAGCATCTCGGCCGGCGGCGTCCAGTCTGGCCACTCCGCCTTCCGGCTGACGGTCTTCAGGCCGCTCCAGGCGAAGCCCGGACGTCCGACGCCGATGCCGTAGCGCAGGGCGCGCTGGCCGGGCTGAACGAGGTAGAGATGCTTGCCGGCCGTGTCGATCACGATCGTGCCGGGTCTCTGCGCCCCGGCAAACGCGACCTCCTGGCGCTGGAATTCGGGCGCGACCGCGCGGGCGATCCGGGCAGGATCGGCCTGGGGTGCACCATAGGCGGCCGCGGGCGGCGCGCCGTAGGGCTGACTCGAACCGGAAGTCCGGGCCGCGCCGTAATTCTGTCCATAGGCCTGGGCGGCTTCTGGTTCGGCCGGCACCAGCTCGCCCGAATAGGCCGCGACCCGCTGCGGGGCGGCAGCGCGCTGCGGCCAGCCGCGCGCGCCCCCCGCGGCACTGCCGGTGACGAGGTATTCGATCAGGCCGCCGCCGTAGCCACCCTCGGCATAGCGTGCCTGCTGCGCCTGCGCCGGGACGCACCACACCAGCGCGGCCGCGGCCACCCCTATCCCCAGTTGGACTGAACCCCGCATCGTCGCATGCTCCCGAGCCGGAGCCCGTACCTCCGACGCGCGAAGGATCCCGTTCGATTTTGGCGAATCAGGTGAACGAACGTGGTGAATCGATTTGACGGAGCCGCCTCTCCCCGGTCCGGCGGCGTCAGGGTGAATCGAGCCTTAAGGCGTGCGTCGGCAAACCAGGCGGGCGTTCAAAAAAGCTTGGCAGTCACAGTCCGCTAACCGATGTGGTAGAGAGTTGCGGCGACGGAACCCACACGCTCACGCCCGGACGATGACCCAGAAGCGCTATCGCATCGAAGACAGCCTCGGGCTTCCCGGAGCTCCGCCGCCCGGACCGGGGTCTATTGCGTCGAACGAACGCCTTGAGGAGATCTTCAACGCGATCCAGGATCTGCGCCGCGTCACGCAGATGAGCGCGAGCGAGACCATCGAATCGTGCCGCCGCGAGTTGCACGAGGCGCTGGCGATGCGCACCGAACTCGACGTGATGAAGGAAGCGATCACCCGCACCAAGTCGGAGCTGGCGACGCTGCACCGGACCGAGAATACCGGCAAGGGCATGCGCCGGGCGGCCGACGAACTCGACGCCGTGGTCGACTCGACCGAGCGCGCCACGACCCAGCTGCTCGGGGCGGTCGAGGAGATCGAGAGCCATGCCGGCATGCTCAGTGCCGCGACGCTGCCCCCCGGCATGAAGCCCCACGTCGACGTGATCCTCGAGCGTGTGATCACAGCCTACGAGGCCTGCAACTTCCAGGACCTGACCGGCCAGCGGATCACTAAGATCGTCAGCGTCATGAAGTTCATCGAGGAGCATCTCGACCGACTCATCGCGACGTGGTCGGAACTCGACAGCTTCAAGGAACTGATCACCGTGATGCCGGTGCCGACCTCCCTGGACGACGAAAGCTCGCTCCTGAACGGCCCCAAGCTCGACCACGACCCCGGCCATGTCGACCAGAGCGACATCGATTCGCTGTTCGACTGACCGGCCGGATCACCGGCAGGCGATTTTTGTCGCCGCCCCTGTCCCCCTGACGGTCCGGAACGCTTAGATCTGCGGTATGAGCCGCAGAGCCCTTTCAGACCTGCCCCCGGACACGTTCGACGACGGCCGCGACGCCGAGCGGGACGAGGGCGCCGACGACCCGGAAACGGGTTCGACCGCCCCGGATGCGCCGGACATCGACTTCGACTTCGAGCCGGGCGCCGTCCAGGCCGGCACCGAGGTGATCCGACGCTTCTGGTCGACGCTGCCGTCCTCGCCCGGTGTCTACCGGATGTTCGACCATCGCGGCGACGTCCTCTACGTCGGCAAGGCGAAGAATCTGAAGGCGCGGGTCGGCTCCTACGCCCGGGGCCAAGCGCATTCGAATCGCATCGCCCGGATGATCTCGCAGACGGCGGCGATGGAGTTCGTCACCACCGCGACCGAGACCGAGGCGCTCCTCCTCGAAGCCAACCTGATCAAGCAGCTGAAGCCCCGCTTCAACGTGCTGATGCGGGACGACAAGTCGTTCCCCTACATCCTGGTCACTGAGGACGGGCCGGCCCCGCAGATCGTCAAGCACCGGGGCGCGCGGCGTCGGAAGGGCAACTATTACGGTCCCTTCGCCAGCGTCTGGGCGGTCAACCGCACGGTGAACGCCCTGCAGCGGGCGTTCCTGCTGCGCACCTGCACCGACAGCTATTACGAGAACCGCACCCGGCCCTGCCTGCTCTACCAGATCAAGCGTTGCTCCGGCCCCTGCACGGGCGAGATCGCGGCCGACGATTACGCCGCCATGGCGGATGCCGCCCGGGCGTTCCTGGCAGGCAAGTCGAATGCCGTGAAGGACCGCATGCGCGCCGAGATGCAGGCGGCATCCGACGCCATGGAGTTCGAGCGCGCCGCCCGCTACCGGGACCGGATCGCCGCGCTCTCGGCGATCCAGGGCGTGCAGGGCGTGAACACCCAGGGTGTCGAGGAGGCGGACGTGTTCGCCCTCGACGAGCAGGCCGGCCAATTCTGCATCGAAGTCTTCTTCTTCCGCAACTTCCAGAATTGGGGCAACCGCGCCTACTTCCCCAAAGCCGATCGGACGATGACGCCCGACGAGGTGCTGGGCTCGTTCATCGGCCAGTTCTACGACGACAAGCCCGCGCCACGCACCGTCCTGACCAGCCACGGGATCGAGGATGCCGAACTGGTGGCAGCGGCGCTGTCAAGCCGGGTGGATCACCGCGTCGAGATCCACCGACCGAGCCGCGGTGAGCGGAAGAACCTCGTCGATTACGCCCAGCGCAACGCCAAGGAGGCGCTGGCCCGGCGCCTCGCCGACACGGCCTCCCAGGGCAAGCTGCTGGTGGCCCTGGGACAGGCCTTCGGGCTCGACCGGGCGCCGCGTCGGATCGAGGTCTACGACAACTCGCACATCATGGGCACCAATGCGGTCGGCGGCATGGTCGTCGCCGGCCCAACGGGCTTCATGAAGGCGCATTACCGCACGTTCAACATCAAGTCCGAGGACCTCACCCCGGGCGACGATTACGGCATGATGCGCGAAGTTCTTCAGCGACGGTTCAAGCGGCTCGCGAAGGAGGCGCCGCGGGCGGAGCGCGAGGCGTCGGCGGCCGCCGCCGAGGGCGGCGCGCAGGAACCGGTCCCGGCACCGAGCGAGGAGAGCGAGGCCTTCCCGGCCTGGCCGGACCTCGTGCTGATCGACGGCGGCAAGGGCCAGCTCGACGCCGCCCGGGCGGCGCTGGACGAGGTCGGCGTCTCGGGTGTGCCGCTCATCGGCGTCGCCAAGGGCCGGGACCGGGACGCCGGGCGCGAGACGTTTTTCCTGCCCGGTCGACCGCCCTTCAAGCTTCCGCCGCGCGACCCGACGCTCTACTTCGTGCAGCGGCTGCGCGACGAGGCCCACCGCTTCGCTATCGGCAGCCATCGGGCCAAGCGGAAGCGTGAGATGGTCAAGAACCCCTTGGATGAGATCGCCGGAATCGGCCCCAGCCGAAAGCGCGCCCTTCTGCATCACTTCGGGACCGTGAAGGCGATCGAGCGCGCCGCCTTCGAGGACCTGGCCAAGACCCCCGGCGTGAACGCCGCCACGGCGCGGGCGGTCTACGACTTCTTCCATGCCGGCGCCTGAGAACCCGGCCGCGATGGCCGAGCCGGATGCGGAGGCGTTGACGGCCGGGCCGCGCTCTGATTTCACCCCCCTGATGAACGCCGTCCTTCCTCGACGACGGTCGCCGGCCTGGACGCTCGCGAATTGCCTGACCTACGGGCGCCTCGTTGCTGTGCCGGTGATGGTCGCGCTGCTGTTCTGGCCCGAATCCCACACCGCCCGGTGGACGGCGCTCGGCGTGTTCGTCGCGGCGGCGATCACCGACTACCTGGATGGCTACGTCGCCCGGACCTACCACCAGAGCTCGGCGCTCGGCCGGATGCTCGATCCGATCGCCGACAAGCTCCTGGTCTCGGCCTGCCTGCTGATGCTGACGGCGGACCACACCATCGTCGGCCCGAACATCTGGGCGGCGATCGTGATCCTGTGTCGGGAGGTGCTGGTCTCCGGCCTGCGCGAGTACCTCGCGGAGCTGAAGGTCGGGGTGCCGGTCAGCAAGATCGCCAAGTGGAAGACCACCGTGCAGCTCGTGGCCCTCGGCTTCCTGGTGGCCGGCCCGGCGGGCGAGACGGTGTTGCCGGGAACCGAGCCGATCGGGCTGACGCTGCTGTGGCTCGCCGCCGCGCTCACGCTCTGGACCGGCTGGGACTACATGCGGGCCGGGATCAAGCACGTCATCGACGATCCGCGGTGATGGATCTGGCCGCGCCCGGCGCGGTCCCTGCCCTGCCTTCGCTACGGTGACGCGATGAAGCTCGTCTATTTCGCCTGGGTCCGCGAACGGATCGGCCGCCCCGAGGAGGAGCTGGCACCGCCGCCGGAGGTCGCGACCGTCGCCGATCTCGTCGCGTGGCTCCGGGGCCGGGGCGAGGAATACGCCTACGCGTTCGAGGATCCGGGCGTCGTCCGCGCCGCGATCGATCGGACGCATGCCAAGCCGGACGCGCCGATCGCCGGCGCCCGCGAAATCGCCTTCTTCCCTCCGATGACGGGCGGCTGAGCACCGACCGCGCCGCGCACGTAGTCGGCCGGACTTGAATCGACTCCGGTTCCGGGATCATTGGCGCGGTCGCTCCGGCTGCACCTCATGCCGAACGGCGCGCGGGCCGAGCCAAGTTCCCTTACGGGTTCGGCCCGCCATCACGAATAGATCCGCGGAACGCTCAAGCTGTGACCGCAGTTAGTCGGTATCGAAACCGACACTGGAGTTTCAGCATGCGCACGATCTTGCTCGCGACCGCCGCCCTCCTGAGCCTCGGCGCCGCCGCGCAGGCGCAGACCACCGTGATTGAACGCGATCGGCCCGCCGTCGTCGTCGACCGTCCCGCTTCCGAGTCGAAATCCGTGACCGTCCACGAGCACGGCGACGGCTGCGTCACCAAGACGGTGCGCAAGGAGAACGACATGGGCGACTCCAAGACCGTGAAGAAGGAGACGTGCGACTGACGCACGTCTGCGGGTGGCGCCGGAGCGCCGCCCGCACGTCCGATCCGGCTCGAGAACCGCCGTTGGGCGGGAGGTTCGGTCAGCGCCAGCCGGCGTCGATGAAGTAGGGGTGCCCGGTACACATTCGGGCGTCGTCCGAAGCGAGGAAGAGGGTCAGCGCGGCGACGTCGAAGGGCTGGATCCGGCCATTGAGGCATTGCGACGCGACGATCTCGGCTTCGCCCTCCGGCGTGTACCACTTCTCCTGCCGCGACGTCTGGACGTTGCCGGGGACGATGGTCGCGACCCGGATGCCGTCGCGGCCAAGGTCGCGGGCCAGGGCGCGTGTCATCCCCTCGATCGCCGCCTTGGCGGTCTGATAGAGCGGCATCTCCTCGAGTCCGAGATGCCAGCTGATCGATCCGAAATTGAGGATCACCCCGCCGCCGCCTCGCCGCATCGCCGGAACGGCCGCCTGGGCGGCGAAGAACAGGTGGCGCAGGTTCACCGCCATCCGATCGTCCCAGTAGGCAGGCGTCACCTCGGCAAGGCTGTGACGATCGTCGTTGCCGGCATTGTCGACGAGGACGTCGAGGCCGCCGAGCGTCCTGTCCGCCTCGGAGACCAGGGCACGGACCGCCTCGACGTCGGTCAGGTCGCAGCGCCGGTAGCGCGGCGTGTGTGCTGCCGCGGGGGTCAGGTGCGCCACCAGGGCGTCGGCCGCGTCGTCCGCGATATCGCAGAACAGGACGTGCGCACCCTGACCGACGAATGCCGCGACGAGACCGGCGCCGATACCGGAAGCGCCGCCGGTCACCAGCACGCGCTTTCCGCCGAGGCTCGGATAGCGCGCGCGGGTGTCGGACAGCGGCATCGTCGGAACTCCTCGGCACACCCGTCATCGCGAGGTGATTTGTCGGAGTTTTACCATTCCGGACGGAGCCCGCAACGACTGCGGTCGCATCGCAGGTTGGCGAAACGTTAACGTTTCACGAATGACATCGCCGGGTCTTCTAGAAAGGAAAGCCCGATGCCCCTGCGTCTGGAACTCAAGCCGTTCGAAAGGCTGATCATCAACGGCGCGCTGCTGCGTAACGGCGACCGCCGCTCGACCTTCCTGATCGAGACACAGTGCAAATTCCTGCGCGAGAGCGAGATCATCACCGAGAGCGAGGCCGACACGGCCTGCAAGCGGCTGCATCTGACGCTGACGGTCGTCTACCTCGCCGACGATCCGACGCAGGGCATCGACCTGTTCTTCCGGCAGGCGACGGACCTCCTCGGGATCGCGCCGGCGGCGGCCCCACAAATCGCGGCCATCGCCCAGGCCGTCGAGGCCGGCGAGCACTATCGGGCGCTCAAGCTGAGTCGCAAGCTCGTCGAGTGGGAGTGCGCCGGTCCGGCATCCCAGGCGGACGCGCCGGCCCGGGCGGCTCCCTGACGCCCGTCCAGGCTCAGCCCGGATTGCCCTGCAGGCCCGCGGCGATGTGATTGTTGATCGACACGAGCGCGGCGATCTTCTCCGGCGTCGGGGCGATCATCGTGTCGATGCAGCTCTGGAGAACGAAAACGCCCAGGCGGCCCACGCCCTGCTTCACGTCGGTGGGAAGCGGGTTCTCGTCGGAGGTCGCCTCGGAGGTCAGCAGCGTCCAGACACGCTGGTTGAACGTCAGGGCGTCGTTGATGCGTCCGGCGTCACCGGCGGCGAGGCCCTGGCTGGCGCCGATGAGCTTCTGCGCCGCCTTCAGCAGAACTGCGGATTCGGCTTCGCGGGGTGTCAGGGCGCTGTGAGAGGTCTTGGCGTAAGCGTTGGCAGCGTAGTTCATCGGCGGTCCAGCCCCGTCGTAAGGCCTGCCTGGGGTGCAAGCTGGCGCGGAGCTGTCGCACATCAGGCGTTAAAAGCGCGTGAGCGTCCGATCCGCCATGATGCCGCCGGGTTGGACATCGACGACGTTGCCAGGCCCCAAGGAAATGGCCCCCGGATCCCGACCCCGATGTTGAATTTCCTACTCGGAACTGTTGCCGGCGGCCTGATCGCCTGCGTGCTGACCATCGCGGCGTCGCGGCATCCCGAGATCCAGGCCCGCCTTGGCTTGGCACATGCGCCGGTTCCCGCCACCCTCGCCGCCGTCACGAAGCCGGCCGAGGTGGATTGCGGGCGCCGAACGGAGCCGGCCCCCAAGGTCGGCTCCCAGGATATGTTGTTTAACCGCCAGCGGTTCTGGTCGGTCGCGCCCTGATCAGAATGTACCGAGGAGCATGAGAAGCATCGTCGTCGCGACGGTGGTGCTGACGAAGCCGCACAGCGCGGCAGCAAAGGACGGCCCCGACCGAACGGCGGCGGGTTCGATCTCGTTCGAAAGCGTGGCAGGGATCATCGGCGCGGAACCTTTTCGGCGACCTGTGTCGCGCGTATGGGGGTGATGCTGCAGAAACGGGACGGCCGAGGTGCGGATCCGCACCCGATCAGTCGCAGCGGTTGATTTTCTTGGCGATCCTCAACCCCCGCAGTTCGCTGCGGAGATCGATCGCAACCACGCCCTCGCCACATCGCTCGAATGCGTCGCGGGCGTCGTTGTAGCGGTCGCCGACCTCGTCCAGCGTGTCGCAGACACGGTCGTGGTCGCCCAGACGTGCCTCCTGACGCGCCTGGAAGCGCAGGGCATTCGCCTCGTCTACCTTGCGCTGCGCCTCGATGCAGGCCGGCAGGGCCGACGCCGCGGAGGTCAGGGCAAGGACTGCCAGAAGGCTGGCGAGGCAGCGGGTTAGAGTGACCGACTTGGCACTCACGGGAACACTCACACACGGTTGTGATGGCAGGTCCGCCGGGGCCTGCCGGGTTTCTCGGAGCGGCACGGGTCCACTCCCTCTCTGTGCGCTGAAACGGTGAAGCTCACGTGAAAGTTCCGATCCGAATCAAGGCTTCCGCCGCAGGCGCGAAGTGAGGATCATGGCGAGGGTCACAGGCGCAGGTCCCATCGGGTCCACGCCGACATCGTATTGCTTCGGCGTCGGCTTGAGCTTGCCGTGGCTGTGGCCGTGGAGGTTGACGGCGCCACGGCTCATCCCGTTCCAGGTCCGGAACGCGTAGTGGCAGAGCACCACCATCCGCCCGTCGACCATGAGTTCCGCGTAGTGCCGCACCGATGCCCAGCCGGGGGCCGCCACCGTGTCCGATCCGTCATTATTGCCGACGATCAGATGCTTCTCGCCGTTCAGGCCATCGAGGATCTCGCGGATTCGCGTCCCGCTCGGACCCAGGGCGAAATCTCCGAGGTGCCAGACCGTGTCGCCGGGCGTCACCGCCTCGTTCCAGGCGGCGATCAGGCCGGCATCGTGGGCGGCGAGATCCGGGTAGGGTCGGTGATCGAAGCGCAGCGCCCGCGGGTCGCCGAAATGCGTGTCGCCCGTGAAAAAGGTGGTCACCGGTCAGCTCCGCTCCGCCCGGAACCGCCGCCGGACTGGCCCCGAAATCGGGCGGGGGCCGCCTTGTTCCCGCAGGCCCGCGTCGGGCTGGCGCGTTGACGGCCGGCGCGGCAGGCGCGAAGCGTTAGTCCGGACGGCGGGCACCGAGAGGGTGGGCGACATGCTGGGGAGCGGGGGATTCGCGTTCCTGGCGGGCCTGCTCTCGGTGCTGTCGCCCTGCGTGCTGCCCCTGGTCCCGATCGTTCTCGGGACTGCGGCCGCGGAGCATCGGCTCGGACCGGTCGCCCTGGCCGGGGGGCTGGCCCTCTCCTTCACCCTCATCGGGCTGTTCGTCGCGACCGTCGGCTTCGCCATCGGACTAGACGGCGACGTGTTCCGCCGTGCCGGCGCGGTGCTCCTCGTGCTCCTGGGCGTGGTGCTGATGCTTCCGCAGGTCCAGGCCAGGGTCGCGACCGCGGCCGGTCCCGTGGGCGCCTGGGCCGAGGAGCACTTCGGCGGCTTCGCGGCCGGAGGATTGTCCGGCCAGTTCGCCGTGGGTCTGCTGCTCGGCGCGGCGTGGAGTCCCTGCGTGGGACCGACACTCGGCGCGGCCTCGCTGATGGCGGCGCGGGGCGAGCATCTCTGGAGCGTGGCGCTGACGATGCTGGCCTTCGGGATCGGGGCCGCGACCCCTTTGATGCTCCTGGGGCTCGCCTCCCGCGAGGCCTTGATGCGCTGGCGCGGGGGCCTCGCCGCGGCCGGCCGGACCGCCAAGGCTGCGCTGGGCGCCGTGATGGTTGTCCTCGGCCTGCTGGTGCTGAGCGGCCTCGACAAGCGCGTCGAGGCCGCCGCCGTCTCGGCATCGCCGGACTGGCTCAACGCGCTGACGACGCGCTACTGACGCACGGAAAGCCCGAGGACCATCCGGAACGGAGCCCAGCGATGCCCGATACGCCCCGGCTGACCAGCCTCGCCCATGGCGGCGGCTGCGGCTGCAAGCTCGACCCGGCCACCCTGCGCCAGCTCCTCGCGCAGCAGCCGGTTGCCGGCCCGTTCGAGCGGCTCCTGGTCGGCAACGAGACCTCGGACGATGCGGCGGTGTGGGAACTCGAGGACGGGACCTGCCTCATCGCCACCACCGACTTTTTCACGCCGATGGTGGACGATCCCGTCGCGTTCGGCCGGATCGCCGCGACGAACGCCATCTCGGACGTCTACGCCATGGGCGGACGGCCGCTCCTCGCGCTCGCGATCCTGGGCATGCCCCTGGGCAAGATCGATCCGGACGTGGTTGCCCGGATCCTGCGCGGCGGCGCCGAGACATGTGCCGAGGCCGGGATCCCGGTGGCGGGCGGCCACTCGATCGACGCACCGGAGCCGATCTACGGCCTCGCGGTGATCGGCACCTGTCGCCGGGAGGCGGTGCGGCGCAACGCCGACGCGCAGGCCGGGGATGCGGTCCTGCTCACCAAGGCGCTCGGGGTCGGCGTTTACGCGGCGGCGATCAAGCGCGGCGTCCTCGACGAGGCCGGCTACAGCGACTTCATCGCAACCACCACCCTGCTCAACCGGATCGGCCCCGACCTCGCCACCGAGGCCGCCGTCCACGCCCTCACGGACGTGACCGGCTTCGGGATCCTGGGTCACGGCCTGGAGATCGCGCGCGGCGCCGGTCTCACCCTCACGCTCGAACTCGACGCACTGCCTCTCCTGCCGCAGGCGGAAGCCCTGGTGCGTGCGGGCTGCGTCACAGGTGCCTCCCACCGGAACTGGGCCGCCTTCGGCGATGCGGTAGATTTGCCGGATGCGTTTCCCGAGTGGCGCCGCCACCTGCTCACCGATCCGCAGACCTCCGGCGGGCTTCTCGTCACCTGCTCGGCCGACAAGGCCGAAGCGATCCTCGCGCGCATCCGCTCGGCGGGCTACCCGTCTGCCGCCACTATCGGCCAGTTCGCGGCCGGTCCGGCCCGCATCCGCGTGGCGGGATGACAGGCCGTCCGCACACGACAGGCAATCTTCAACCTTCCCGTTCAACCTACCGCCCAGCCCCTACGCGAGCCGCCGCCAGAGCCTCTGTGACCGACGCCGCTGACATGTCACCCCCCGCCCACGGCGTCGCCGGCTGGCCGTTCGGACGCAACACCGTGGGACCTCACCGTCCCGCATCGCTGCCCGATTGGCGCCCCTGGCCGAAGATCCGCATCGTCACGGTGGCGCGGGCGGAGGCTGCGCTGGCCGAGACCGTCGCTTCGGTCCTGCGGCAGGGCTATCCGGAACTCCGGCACGACATCCTGAACCCAGGCACCGGCCGCGCCGCCATCGACAGGTTGCTGACCGATCCGGACACGGATCACCTGCTCTGGCTCCGCGCCGGCGACCTGCTCGCCCCGGGGGCGCTGACCGCCCTGGCGCTCGAGCGGTCGTTGAGCGACGTCGATGCGGTGGCAGGGCTGCGCGTCCTGTTCGACGTCACCGTCCGAGGCCTCGACGGGCCTGCCGGCGCGGCGGAAGCGGGGGACCTCGCACCTGTCGGAGGCGCGGTTCTCTGGACCCGCGCGGCGCTGGGCGCCCATCCGCCGCTGGAGGCCGACGGGATGCTCGACACCGGGGCGGCCTGGTCGCGGGTTCCCGAGGATCGGCGGAGCCTCATCGGCCGCCCGGTCCTGCTCCACCGGCTGCACGCAGATCCGCAGCCGCCCGCGACGGGCCTGTCGATCGTATCGCTCACCGGGACGGGCACACAGGGGGGCGCCGGCGTGGCGCAGCGCCGGCTGGCCGAGGCGCTGTCGCTGGCGGGCCATCGTGTGGCGGAGGTCGTGCTGAGCGGCCGCCCCGAGGCCGCCGAGTGGCGCGATTCGTTCCCCGAGGCGGAGGCGGCGATCGCGGCGGTCGCCCCCGACCTCGTGCTCGCCGGCAACCTGCACGGCGCCACCCGGAGCCTCGATGTCGTCGGTCGCCTCGCCCGGCGGGGACCGGTCGGCCTCGTCCTGCACGACCTGTTTCCCCTGACGGGTCGATGCTGTCATCCGCGGGATTGCGACCGGGCGGCCATGGGCTGCGACGCAGCCTGCCCCAGCCCCGACGAGTACCCGCAACTCGCGCCCGACCGGATCGCCGGGATGCATGGCCGCAAGCGCGCCGTCCTCGCAGCCCCCTCGGGACCGTGGCTGCTCGCGAATTCAGCCTGGACGCTGGCGCGCGCGCGCGAACTCGCTCCGCCCGGCACCGCGGCTGAGCCGATTCGCCTGGCCTTCCCGACCGCCGTGTTTCGGCCCGGAGATCGCGCTGTCCTGCGCCGCCAGCTCGGGCTGCCACCCGACGACGTGCTGATTCTTGTGTCCTCAGTGATCGTCGATGGCCCCGATAAGGGCTTTCCCGACCTGCGCGAGGCGCTCCGGGACGTGGCGGGGCCGGGCGTCGGCGTCGTCGCAATCGGGCGGCTCGACGATCCAGCACGCCTCGGCGTCGCGAACCTGTTCGCGCCCGGCCTCATCGCCGACGAGGAAACCCTGGCCGCATGGTACGGTGCCTGCGACCTCCACGTCACGGCGAGCCGCCACGAGACCCTCGGGCAGACCCCCATCGAGGCCGGCCTGTGCGGCGTGCCGACCCTGGCCTACCGCACGTCCGGTCTGACCTCCGCAGTGATCGACGGCGTGTCGGGCCGCCTCGTGCCGATGCGGCCGGGCGCCCTCGCCGAAGCGCTGGCCGCGCTGATCGGAGACCCGGAGGCCCGCATCCGGCTCGGCGCCTTCGCGCGCATCGCTCTGGAGGGCCGCTACAGCCCGGCCGCGGCAGCCCTGTCGCTGGAGGCGGCCTTCCGCCGGCGGAGCCTGCCGGACGTGCCGGAACGGCCGCGCTTCGCCCCGGAGATGCTCGGGCACTTTCCCTTCGCGGTCGCCCTGCGGCGTGGCGCGACAGGCACGGTTCCGGCGGTCTCGCGGCCGTTCGTGCGCCGGCTGCGACGGGCCAAGCAGATGGTCCTCGGGCGCCGGATGCCGCTCTTCGTGCGCCGCTGCCTCTACCTCGCCGGCACGCTGCGGCGGAGCGCTCCGTGACCCCAGCCGAAGACGAGGCAGGAGACCGAGCGGACGCGGATGGCGTGAGACGGCGCATCTATCTCGATCAGACCCATTTGCGCGCCCACGTCACGGGGATCGAGCGAATCACCCTCGACCTGTTCGCCCCGGACCGGCTCGCCCCGCATGAGGTGAGGCCGGTGACGGCCGGCTCGCTTCCCGGCATGGTCGCCGCGCAGCATCTCGGCCTCCCCGCCCGCGCCCTGGCGGATCGGGAAGCGCTGTTTCTGTTCCCGGGCTTCCCGCCGGGTCCGCTCTGCGCCGTCGCGGCGACCCGCTGCCTGCTCTACGTCCACGACACCTTCCTGCTGACCCGTCCGGAGGATCTGAGCCTGCGGAGCCGGCTCTACATGAGCCCGAGCTTCGCCCTGGCCCTGCGCTGGTGCCCGAACCTGTTCGTCAACAGCCGCACCACCGGCGCGGCCGTGCGCGCGCTCTGCGCGACCCGCGCCCGCGTTGCCCTGCTGCGCCCGCCCGTCCGCGACGCCTTCGGACTCGCCGATCTTCCGGGGCCGGCGGCCTACATCCCGGGCGAACCGCTCCGGCTCCTCGCCATCGGAACCATCGAGCCACGTAAGAACTATCCGGCGGCCCTCGCCCTGACGGCGGCGCTCATCCGCTCTGGCATCCGGGCGGAACTCCATCTCGTGGGCCGGGTCGGCTGGGGCCACCATGCCTTCCTGGCCGCGCCGCCGCCGTTCCTGCACCGGCACGGCTACCGCACGGATGCGGAGCTTCGGACGCTCGCGGGCTCGTGCCACCTGATGGTTTCGACGTCCAAGGCGGAGGGGCTTGGCCTTCCGCTGCTCGAGGTGCAGCACGGCGGTCTGCCGGTGGTGGCGCCGGACGATCCCGTGTTCCGCGAGGTTCTGGGGACATCGGGCCTGTTGATCCGCCCGGAGGATCCCGAGGTCGCCGCCCGCACGGTTGCGACCTGGGTCGGGGACGGCGGCCTGACCCGCGCGGCCGCGGTGAGCCGGGCCAATGTGGCGACCTGGAACGGGGCAGCGGCGGCGGACGGCCGGCGTTTCCGGCGGTTCCTGGCGGGCGACCGGACCGCCTACGACGCACTGGATTCAATTGTCGCATCCGATGCGCGCCCGTGAGACGCGCCACGTAGTCCCCAGCAAAACCTGGCCTGTCCCCGTCCCGATGTCGTGACACTTTGAACGACGTCTGTATGCGATATCGACAGGCTTCCTGAAGCAGGACTCCCTCGGGGCGACAGGTCAGGTCCGGTATGCTGATTGCTGGACTGTCCGCGAAGGCACCGCATCGGGCGAGAACCTGTTCCGGATCGGCACAAAGCTGGTCAGAAGGGGACAGACGACGAAGGCGGTAAAGGGCGGTCGTTTCCGCCCCGGCAGGTCAGGGAGCGAGGCGTATGTTCGACTTCTCGACACGAATGAGCGGGGAGCAGCCCGTCCGGATGGTGCTGCCGCAGGTGACCCCGCCGGCCGACGGCCGGGTGATCCTGCGGCGCCTGTGGCGCGGCAGCGGCTTCATCGTGCTTGGGGCGCTGTTCATGGTGGCGGCGGCCGTGGCGCTCCTTGGCCTGATCCCGCCGCGCTACACGTCGAGCATCCAGATCCTCGTGGATCCCAGCGACCTGCGTGTCGTCGAGAACGACGTCAACGCGCGCCAACCGCAGGCCGACAGCGGCGTCTCGATCGCCGAGAGCCAGGTGCGGGTGATCCAGTCCGACAGCGTCCTGCGCCGGGTCATCGCGAAGCTTCACCTCGACCAGGACGACGAGTTCGTCCTGCCCGATGGCAACAACCCGACGCTCAACTGGATCAAGGGTGCCCTGGGCATGCTGCCGCCGCCCGCGAGCCGGGATCCGGTCATCACCGCCCTCGACACGCTGCAGAACCGGCTCAGCGTCCGGCGGGCCGAGCGGACCTTCGTGATCGACGTCTCGGTACAGTCCCGCGACCCCGAGAAGGCCGCCCGAATCGCCAACGCCGTCGGCGACGCCTACTTCACCGAGGAGACCGCAGCCCGCACCGAGACCGCGCGCCGGGCGTCCGATGCCCTCGCCGGGAGGCTCAACAGCCTGAAGCGGGATGTCGAGCAGGCGGAGAGCGCCGTGGTGCGCTACCGCGAGGACCACAGGCTCGTGGCCGCGAGCGGCCGCCTGCTCACCGACCAGCAGCTCGGCGACCTCAACCAGCAGCTCGTCACCGCCTCGATCAAGACCGCAGAGGCGAAGTCGCGCCTCGAGCAGGCCCGCCGGATGCGCTCGGCGGATCCCAGCACAGCGCTGCCGGAGATGCTGCAATCCCTGGAGATGCAGGCCCTGCGGCAGCAATACGCCACGCTCTCCCGCAACACCGCCGAGCTCGCCACCCGGCTCGGCGAGCGCCACCCGGCCATGGCCGAGCAATACGCCCAGCAGCGCGACCTGCAGCGCCTGATCCAGCGCGAGAAGGAGCGGATCATCGACACGACGCAGAAGGATTACGACCGCGCCGCGGCGAGCGAGGCGGCGATCCGGGCCAGCCTCGACCGGGTGAAGAACGAGACGGTGAGCAGCGACCGCGCCTATGTCGGCCTGCGCGAACTGGAGCGCACCCTCGATGCCCGCCGTGGCATCTACGAATCGTACCTGAAGCGCGCCCGGGAGGCGAGCGAGCAGGAGCGGCTCAACACCACCAATGTCCGCATCATCTCGGCCGCGACTCCGGCGCGCCAGCGGACCTTCCCGCCCTCGCCCAAGATCGTCCTCCCCGTGGCCCTGATCCTCGGCCTGATGCTCGGCGGCGGCATCGCCCTGCTCCTCGGCGCCGACAGCGACCGCCGCCGCAGCCTGCGGGCTGCCACCCGGCCGGCCGCGAGCTTCCGGGCCGCCGATGCGTGACACCGGCGAGGTCAGCCTCTACCTGGGCGCCATGGATCAGGTCCGCGAGGAGGCGCACACCGTGAGCGCCCCGGCCGCCCCGGCCTCTGGGGCGGCGCCGATGGGTGCGACCGTCGAGCTGTTCGGATACCGCTTCCACACGGGCACGGCCGCGGCGCTGGTCGCTACCGTCGCGGCGCGGCAGGACGGCCGGCCGCGGATGATTGTCACGGCGAATGTCGATCATATCGTCCAGCTGAGCGAGAACGCTCCCTTCCGCGAGGCCTACGCCCGGGCCGCTGCCAGGACGCTGGACGGCATGCCGCTGGTCTGGCTGGCCCGGAGGCGCTGGCGCCAGCCGGTCCATCGGATCACCGGCCACGATCTGCTGGGCTGCGTCCTCGCTGATCCGCCAACCTTCGCACGGCGGGTTTTCTTCGTCTGCGCCCGCCAGGACGCGGCGGACGCGCTGGCCATCCGGCTGCAGGCGGCGGGCCTTCCGGCGGGCGCCGTGGCCAGTGCCGTGCCGCCCTTCGGGTTCGAGAACGACCCGGGCTACAGCCGCACCCTGGCGGAACGGATCCGCGCCCATGGGACGACGCTCCTGGTCATGGGGGTCGGAGCGCCCAAATCCGAGATCTGGGTGGACCGGCACGGCCAGATGCTCGGCGCGCCCGTGGTGTTCTGCGTCGGTGACGCCCTGAACGTCGCCGCCGGCTTTCTGCCGCGCGCGCCGGCGCTGATCCAGCGCCTCGGCCTCGAATGGATCTACCGGTTCCTGCAGGCCCCGCGGCGGCTGTTCAGCCGCTACTTCATCAAATCCTGGCGCTTCATCGGCATCGCCATGCGGGACCGGTCGCAGCGGCGCGTCGGCTGACGTCAGCGCGTTTCCACGAACAGGTCCGGCCGCCGCAATTGCAGCGCGAACAGAAGCGTCAGCGACTTCATGTCGGTGATCGCGCCGCGGCGGCCCATGGCGGCGAGTTCCGGCAGCGGGATCTCGTGCACGGCCACCGCCTCGCCCTCGCCCGCGAGGCCGCCGCCGGCACCGGTCCGGTCGACCTCGCCGTAAGCTGCGAGGAACAGGTCCATCCGCTCGGTGGAGATGCCCGGCATCGACCACGCGCTGGCGACGAAATCGAGTTGGCCCAGGCGCAACCCTGTCTCCTCCATCGCCTCGCGCCGCGCCTCGTCCTCGGAAGCCCCCTCGTCGAGAAGGCCGGCCGGCACTTCGACATGGCTCGGCGGTCCGCCCGAATAGAGCACCGGCGCCCGAAACTGCGAAACCAAGGTGGCCACCCGCTTGTCCGGATCATACGGCAGCACCGCGACCGCGCGGCCGTGATCCTCCATCTCCCGCGTGATGCGGGTTCCGTCGTCCTGCATCACCTCGGCCACGAGGTAGCGCGCCCAACCGTCGTGCACGAGGCGCACGCCCCCGATCCGCGGTGCCATGCCGATCCTACCTTACCCCTGGAAGGCTCACGGATCGTTCAGGATTGCGGCGGCCTTGCGGACACCGCGATGCGGAAACGCAGGCCTCCCTCGATCCGCTCGACGCGGTCGAGACGGGCGCCCTCCTCCCGGACGAGGTTCGGGATATCGAGCGCCGCCAGCGGATCGGTGCACGTCACCACCAGGGTTCGACCGGCCTGAAGGCCGCGCAGGGCCTTGCGCGTCCGAAGGACCGGGAGCGGGCATTTCAGACCGCTGAGATCGAGGTCGACACAGTCCGGATCCGCGTCCCGCATGCCGGAAGCTCCCGAACCGGCGCAGGTGCCGGCCCCGGACGCGTCATAGGCATCACCGCGCGGCGACGCCAGCAGCCCCACTCACCACGTGTGATAGCCGAAGGCCGGGCCGTAATAGCCATCCGGCTCGGACCAGACGTAGCGCGGACCGTAATACCCTTAGTCGAAACCGCGACTGGGCACCGGGGCGTAGGCATAGCCGTAACCGAACGGCGCCGGATATCCGTATTCGCCATAGTAGCTGTATTGCGGCCGGCCTCGCGCGGCGACGGTGCCGGCGATGCGGCCGCCGGGTGCATCATGCCAGGGGCCGGGTGCTGGACCGAAAGCCTCGAACCGCGCCGGATCGGCGGCGAGGCCGACGGCCGAGCTCACCGACAAGGAAGCCATCCCGAGGAGGATGACGGCGATCGTGCGGTTCATGGTCCGGTCTCCCAAGGGGCGCGTTGCTCCGTTGGAACGTTCCATTAGCACGTTTCAAGAGCGAGTCGCCTCCGCCGGTGTCAGACGGTTACTGGAAACTCAGAAGACGCATTCCGTGAAGGCCGGACGCACGCAGGCGCCCCAGCGACCTTCGTAATCGGCGAGCAGATCCTCGGCCCGGGTGCGGCCCGCCGCGACGATCGCCTCGAGCGGCTGCAGAAAGACGGACTCGTTCCGCCCCTCGGCGTCGCGCCGGCCCCGCGCCCGCAGGCCCGCCCGAGCGATCGCCAGGGCCTCGGCCGCGACGACGCCGAGGGTGGTGTTGGCCACCGGAGTCGCGAGACCGAGGCGGGGCGCTGTGGCGCGGGCGGCCTCGCGATTGGCCGGGCTCCACCCCTTCACGAGGTCGAGGGCGGCGTCGAGGGCCGCCTCGTCGTAGAGGAGGCCGGTCCAGAAGGCCGCCTGGGCGGCGATCATTCCGGGATCGCCGACATCGGCGCCGCGCATCTCCAGGAAGCGCTTGAGGCGCACCTCAGGGAAGGCCGTCGAGGCATGGTTGGCCCAATCCGCGACGGTCGCGAATTCGCCGGGGAGTTGCGGCAGCTTGCCGGCCATCAGGTCGCGGAACGAGGCGCCGGACACGTCGTGATAGGTGTCGCCGCGCTTGACGAAGTACATCGGCATGGCGAGCAGCCAGTCGACATAGGCCTCGTAGCCGAACCCCGCATCGAAGGCGAAGGGCAGCATGCCGGTCCGGTCGGCATCCGTGTCGCGCCAGATCTCGGAGCGACGCGACAGGAATCCGTTCGGCCGTCCGTCGGTGAACGGGGAGTTGGCGAAGAGCGCGGTGGCGACCGGCTGCAGGGCCAGGGAGGCGCGCATCTTGCGCACCATGTCGGCCTCGGAGGCGAAATCGAGGTTCACCTGCACGGTGGCGGTGCGCAGCATCATGTCGAGGCCGAGCGATCCGACCTTCGGCATGTAGCCCGCCATGATCCGGTAGCGGCTCTTGGGCATGACCGGGGTCTCGTCCCGCCGCCATTTCGGGCTCATGCCGAGGGTGAGAAACTCGATGCCCAGAGGATCGGCCGCCCGCTTCGTCGCGGCCAGATGGGCGGCAAGTTCCGCCGCGGTGGCATGGACGTCGGGAAGCGCGGCGCCGGACAGCTCGAACTGGCCGCCGGGCTCGATCGAGATCGCACCGCCTTCCTCCGCCGACAGGCCGATGATGTTGCCGAGATCGAGGATCGGCTCCCAGCCCGTCTCTCGGGCGAGCCCTTCCAGAAGGGCCTTGATGCCGCGATCCCCGTCATAGGGAACCGGAGCCCGGCTCTCCCGGTAGAAGGGGATCTTCTCGTGCTCGGTGCCGATCGCGAAGCGCGCGCGTGGCTTCTCGCCGGCCGCGAACCATTCGATCAGTTCGGCGCGCGTGGTGAGCGGCGTGGTGTCGTTGCTGTCGCGCGCCATGCGCTGCCTGCCCGTGCGTCTGACATGTGCTTGGAAGCGGGCGCGCCGAACTGCTTCGGCGGATCCGCCCGGTACAAACCCGCTGTCGCGCGCTGGGTCGGGGGCGGAGATTCGCTACCGACCCCGATGAGCGCGCGGCGTCCGCTCAGGGACATAATCGACGCGCCGGGAACCCACAACGCGGCGGTCTCGACCGGGGCGGCGCTTCACGTCCGATCGGAGGAAACAATCGGCCGGGGGACAGCCCTGATGTGCGCGGGCACACATGGATAGAGGCGCATGCCGATCAGCGCCCATCCCCCAGCACGGCCTGGACCAGGGCCAGAACGGCGACGGCGGCGGTGTCCGCCCGCAGGATGCGGGGTCCGAGGGAGAGTGCCACGGTGTTCGGCCGCGCCCGGATCAGCGCCCGCTCCTCCTCCGAGAAGCCGCCCTCCGGACCGACCAGCACGGCGAGCGGCGGCGACGCGAGCGGATCGGCGGCCGCCCGCAGAGCCTGCACGGGATCGCGCACCGGCGCGTCCTCGTCGCAGAACACCAGAAGGCGCTCCGGCGCCAGCCCCGCCAGGACCGGGTCGAGACGCTCGGGCTCCGGACAATCGGGGATCGCCAGGATGCCGCATTGCTCGGCGGCCTCCACCGCGTTGGCGCGCAGCCGGTCCATGTTGACGCGCTCGCCCTGCGTATAGCGCGTGATGACGGGGCGGATCGTGCCCGCGCCCATCTCCACCGCCTTCTGTGCGAGGTAATCGAGGCGCGCGCTCTTCAGCGGGGCGAAGATGTAGTGCAGGTCGGCGCGTGGGGTTTGCCCGCGCGTCTGCGCGGTCACGTGCAGGTCGGCTGCCTTGCGCCCGGTCTGGACCACGTGACTGCGCCACTCGCCGTCGCGTCCGTTGAAGACCAGGACGGGATCTTCCGGCCCGCGACGCAGGACGTTGAGGAGGTAATTGGCCTGCGCCCGATCCAGGGGGAGAATCACGCCCGCGGCGAGATCGGCCGCGACGTGGAGGCGCGGTGCGGTGAAGTCATAGGCCGGCATGGTGGCGTGGTCGCGCGGGCCGGCGGACCTGTCAACGGATCGGCCGCGCCCCGATGTGTTGCCAAATGGTTACGAACGCCGGTTTTCCGCCGTCGGTCCACCGGTGCATGGCGCAGCCGGTTTGCCGCTCGATTGACGCCACAATCCTATGGCGAACCCAGGTGAACGGAAGAAAGCCGGCCGCTGGCGGATTCGGCAGGGGCGTCGAGGGAGTTTGCGGAATGGCGAAGGGGAGCTTGAATCTGGGGGCCGCGGTGCTCGTCGGCACCGTCCTGTTCGGCACGGCGGCCTTTGCGCAGGGCGCGGCGCCGGAATGCGGGACCATCCAGAAGACGCTGGCCGATCGTAAGGCGCTGGTCAGCCGGGCCAATGCGGCCTCGCAGTCCAAGAAGAAGATGACTCCGCAGGAGGCCTGTGCCCTGTTCGGGAAGCTCCAGGCGAACGGCGCCGAGGGCCTGAAGTGGATCACGGCCAACAAGGAATGGTGCTCGATCCCGGATTCCTTCGCCGAGGGCTTCAAGGCCGACCATCTGAAGGTCAGCGGCATCCGCACCAAGATCTGCAGCGTCGCCGCCCAGGCGACCAAAATGGAGGCGCAGGCCCGCGCCCAGGCCCAGGCCCAGGCCAATGGCGGCGGCGGCGGCGGCCTGCTCGGCGGCCCGGGCTTGACCGGGAGCTTCAAGCTGCCGCAGGGCGCTCTGTAAGTTCGTCTGAGAGGATCGCGGATCCGGCGCGGGTCCCCCTCTGCAGCGGAGGGTGACAACCGTGCGCCACGACCGGAGATCCGATCGATGAACGGGACGGCCATTGATGACGGGCGGCCGGCCGACGCCGTTTCCGGGCACTGGGTCGACCGGCGGGCGCCCCGGCCCTGGCGCCCGTATCTGCGCCTCGCCCGGATCGACCGGCCGATCGGCTGGTGGCTCCTGCTCCTGCCCTGCTGGTGGTCGGCCGCCCTGGCGGCGATTGCGGCGGATCAGTCCTTCCCCGATCCTTGGCACTGCCTGCTGTTCCTGATCGGCGCCGTGGCGATGCGCGGGGCGGGCTCGACCTACAACGACATCGCCGACCGGGACCTCGACGCTCAGGTCGAGCGGACGCGCCTGCGCCCCCTGCCCTCGGGGCAGGTCCGGCCGCGCCACGCGGCGCTGTTTCTGGTGATCCAGGCCTTGATCGGCCTCGCCGTGCTGCTGCAATTCAACGCGGAGGCGATCGTCATCGGTTTGTGTTCGCTTCTGCCGGTGGCGATCTATCCGTTCATGAAGCGCATCATGCCGATGCCGCAGGCGATCCTGGGTCTGGCCTTCGCCTGGGGCGCGCTGATGGGTTGGGCTGCCGTGTTCGCCCGCCTCGATCCGCCGGCGCTCCTGCTCTACGCGGGCGCCCTGTGCTGGGTGATCGGGTACGACACGATCTACGCCGTGCAGGACATCGAGGACGACGAGATCGCCGGGATCCGTTCCTCAGCCCGCCTGTTCGGCCGGCACGTGCGGCCTGCCGTCGGCCTGTGCTACGCCCTGGCGGCGGTCTTCGTGACGCTCGCAGCCCGTGGGGCCGGCGCGGGACCGGTCGGGTTCCTGGGAGTCGCGGCGTTCGCCGGACATCTCGCCTGGCAGGTCCTGTCGCTGCGGGCGCGCGACGGGCGCGGGGCGCTGAGCCTGTTCCGGTCGAACCGGGATGCCGGACTGATTCTGTTCGTCGGCCTGACCGCAGACGCGCTGCTGCGCGGGCTCGTCTCGTAGGGTCGAGGGCTTCAGCTGCGGGCGATGATCTCGTTCTCGCCGCGGAAGATCTGCGGACGGGCGGGAAGCCGGCCGGTCTTGCGGCGGGCGAGGAACCGGGGGCGGCGGCGGCCGAGGCCGGCATGGCGGCGACGGATGCGGATCTGGCCGAGGATCACCCGTCCGATCTGCTGGGAGACCGGGACGAGGAGTCCGTCCTCGCGGACGATCATCCGCACCAGTCCGGCCCGAGCCGCGATGTCGCGCCACACGGCGACCACGTCGTCCTCCTCGAAACTGCCGAGGCGGTGGAGTTCATCACCCTCGGCATCGACCAGGATCAGGTTGAACCGGTCGGCGCCCGTGATCTCCGCGTCCTCGGCGGCGTAGGCCAGCGCGATGCCGACGGCGCGGCGTGCTCCGGGGGCGCGGCCGATCACCGGGAGCGGCGCGGCGGTGTAACAGGGCGCGGTGTCGGCACCGTGCATGGCATGTCCCGCGTGGCCTGTGTCCGTGACCAAGGAAGTGTTCATCGGTCCGAGTCCCTGGAGCAAGTGGCGGCCCCTGTCGGGCCGTCCGTTATGCCAAGCAAACTCGCACCCGAACTCCTCCGCACCGCTTAAGAGCCGTCGTTAAGCGATTCTGGACAGCGCTGTCATTTGTGGAATGCTCAATGCTTCCTTGAATGCTCAACATTTCCTTGCGGCGAACGATCATTATCGATCAATCAACCAGCATCCTTGTGGCGGTGCGGGAGGCGCCGTACAACGGGACGGCCGGGCGCGCGATCCTCCGCACCCGGTCTTCTCAGCCCAGGCGCGCCCGGACATCCGAGCCAATGGATGGACAGCGCCGCGAGCCCCTCGCGGGCCTGACGGATTCCACGCGGAGCGCAATGCCCGATTCTCTCACCGACGACGCCGTATCGGCCCTGATGCCGGAACTGCGCGCCGTGATGCGCGAGGCTGCCGACATCGCGCGGCCGTTCTTCCGGCTCGGCGGTCAGACCTCGGCCCGCATCTGGTCGAAGGCCGGCGGCTCGCCGGTGACGGAGGCCGACGTCGCGGTGGATGCCTTCCTGAAAGTGCGTCTGAGCGCCCTCGTGCCGCGGGCGGCCTGGCTCTCGGAGGAGACCGCCGACGATCCGGCGCGCCTGCGCCACGACCTCGTCTGGATCGTCGATCCGATCGACGGAACGCGGGCCTTCCTCTCGGGTCACCCGGACTGGTCGATCGCGGTGGCGCTCCTGTCCGCCGGCGAGCCGCTGATCGGTTTTGTGCACGCCCCGGTGGGCGATGCAGATTACGAAGCGGTGCGCGGACGCGGTGCGACGCGGAACGGGGAGCCGATCCGCGTCGATGCCCGGCAAAGCCTCGCAGGCGCCCGCGTCACCGGGCCGAAGCCGATGCTCGACCGCTTGGCACAGGGTGCGGCGCCCGATCCGGATTTCGAGGTGATCCAACGCATCCCGTCTCTGGCCTTGCGGCTTGCCCGCGTGGCCGACGGGACGGTCGATGTCGGGATGATTTCCGGCAATGCCCGCGATTGGGACCTCGCCGCGGCCGACCTCGTTCTGCGCGAGGCCGGCGGGATCGTGTGCGATTTCGGCGGTGCGGCGACCCCTTACAACCGCGCCGATCCGGTTCACGGCGAGTTGCTCGCCGCGCCGGTGGCTCTGCGCGACCCCGTCCTGGCGGCCTGGGGCCGCTGAGGACGCGTAGATGGGAATGGCGGTGGCCTCAGGCCGCCGCAGCCTCGCGCAGCTTCACCGCGGCGGGCGTCAGCCCGAGCCGATCGGCGAGATGCCAGTGCAGTTCCCGTGGGGAGTGGTAGTTGTAGGATCGGTCGATCAGGTCGCTGACATCGATCCCGGTCTGATTTGCGGTCTTGGCCCGTGCCAGAGTGCCGACCCGAAAGGTGGGCGCATCGGTGACGGGGGAGCGGACGCCGCGGCGCCGCGTGAACTCGAATAACATGAACTGACTTTTCTTCTCTGCCCGGACGTTGGCTCCGCCCGGCGTCGTTTCTGGGATATTGCCTCCGACGCGACCTGCCCCGGACTGTCTCGCCCGGGATGGCAGCGTCGGAAGGGGGAACCGCATCAGGCGGCCGCTTCAGGCTTCCCCCCAAGACCCCGGTCGCGCACGCTGGCGCTGAGGGGGGCGTCGGGAGGGACGCCGTCAGATCCCTGAGGCGGTCAGGCCGCCTGCAGGTTGCCGGCAGCGTCCTTGCCGCTGCGCTTGTCCGTGAGGATCTCGTAGGTGACCCGCTGACCTTCGATCAGGTTGCGCATCCCGGCGCGCTCGACAGCCGAGATGTGCACGAACACGTCCTTGCCGCCGTCATCGGGCTGGATGAAACCGTAGCCCTTGGTCTCATTGAACCACTTTACAGTGCCGGTATTCACGTAGTTTACCTCGTTCGTCCATAGGCCATCCGCGCGCCACGAGGGCCGCGTGATGCATCACGGTCTTTCTGGATTTGGCCAGTGCGGCGGGGCGCGAGTCGCTGAACCTTGAACGGCGTCAGCCTCGGTGGGTAAGCCCCCCGAGGAGCTATTTAAGCGCTGGCTGCGGCCGCAACAAGGCATGTGTGGCCCATCATGGTCGCCGCGGACCGGCATCGGAACGTTGAACGCGCGCGCCGCCCCCTGTGTTTTTGGGCATCCGCGATGCATATACGGAATGCGCTCAAGCAGTTAGGGCGCGTGGCTCTGGACGATACATGGCAGGCATCTCGGTCTCGCTGGACGGTGCGAACATCCAGCTGTCTTTCCAGAAGGACGATCAGGCGACGGCGGTGGTGATGGATGCCCGCGCCGCTCGTGCGCTGGTGCGCGCCGTCGGGCAGCTCCTTACGGCGATCGACGACACGGACGAGCCGGATGTGGCCGACGAGATGGGCGACGAGGAGGTCGCCATGCTCGACGTGACGTCGTCCGCGATCGAGATCGGGACCGACGACGAGGGCCAGGCCGTGGTCGCCCTCCAGGCTGGAGCCCTGCCGCCCTTCCAGCTTCGCCTGACGGACGAAGAGGCCCGCCATGTGGTGACGAGCCTCTCCGAAATCCTCAACGCACCGCGTGACGTCCGCACCTCGCACGGCGGCCACTGACGGCGGCAGGTCACATGCGGGTGCCCGGATCCGTCGGCGTCCCGGGGAAGATGTCGGGCTCCGAGCCGGGGCCGCCTGGTTCGCCGATGCCGGGATCGTTCACCGGGTAGGGCGTGCGTGGTCCGGTCGGGCCGATGTCGGGCTCCTCCTCGGGAATGGGCGGGGGCGGCGGCAGATCGCCGGGCGTGGGCTCGGGAAGGCCGGGATTGGCCATGGCACGACTCCTGATGGTCCGGGATGGTCACCAACGGACGGCGTTCCTTCGGGGTTCCGATCCCGTTTCCCGCCACGGACGGGCGGCTCAGGGCCGCAGGAACGGAGACAGCCGCCCTCCGTTAGCCGGGCAAATCCCCACCCGGAGGACAACCATGCCCAACATCCGCCAAGCCAAGATCCTGATTCTCGCCACGGACGGTTTCGAAGAGAGCGAACTGACCGTTCCGCAGGCCAAACTGTCCCAGGCCGGCGCGACGGTCACTGTGGCCGCCCCGCAATCCCGTCAGAGCACGGGCACGATCCGAGGCTGGGACAAGACCGACTGGGGCAAGGAGGTCGCGGTCGATACCGATCTTGAGCAGGTCGACCCGTCGGCCTACGACGCGCTGGTTCTACCGGGCGGCCAGATCAATCCGGACAAGCTGCGCCTCGAGCCGAAGGCGCTCGCGGTGATCAGGAGCTTTCTCACCTCCGGCAAGGTCGTGGCCGCGATCTGCCATGCCCCCTGGCTGCTGATCGAGACAGGCGCGGCCAAGGGCCGCGACCTGACGTCGTTCGGTTCGATCCGCACTGACGTGATCAATGCGGGCGGCCGCTGGCACGACAAGGCGGTCGTGACCGACGACGGCATCGTCACGAGCCGCAATCCCGGCGACCTGGATGCCTTCTGCGCGAAGGTGATCGAGGAGATCCAGGAAGGCGGCCACGGCGCCCGGCAGCTGGCGGCCTGAGCCCGGCACGGCGCGGCGCGGCCGCGGTGCGGTCACATCCGCTCAGCCGCGGCCGCGCTCGCCGGTGATTTCCAGCACGGTGTATCCTCGGATCGAGCGTCCGTACTCGTCCGCGCCCTCGACGGTCACGCGGTGGGCGCCGGGCGCGAGGTCGTCCGGAAGACGGGCTGTCCAGATATGGGTCGAGGGCGTGGCCTTGACCCAGCTCTTCTTCGTCTCCGGATAGCGTTCGAACAGTTCGTTGACGAAGGGGTCCGGCCGCCGGGTGCGCATCATGGGTCGAGGCGCCGCCTCGCCGATCCGAAAGGCGAGACTGGTGCGCGGTCCGCCGTCGAACACGTTGACCACGAGCGTCGTGTCGGCCAGCGCCTCCTGCGGCACCGGCGGCCGCAGGCCTTGCAGGGGCCGGGTCCACCGGACCACCTCCGGCGCGCCGGCCCGCAACTCGCTCTCGAACAGGATCCGCATCGTCTCGTCCGGCTGACCCTGCGCGGCGACGTAGCGCGTCGTGTAGTCGGTGCCGCGGATCGACAGGACATGGAAGCCGTTCGGCGTGCCGTCGCGGCTGTCGGCCGAGGGGATCCCCGTGCGGGTATCCGGACCACTCCACCACGAGCCCGAGACCGCGGTCAGGACGTGATGATGGTGTCCGTCCGCCGGGTAGTGATGCTCGGTGGTGTGGGTGTGGCCGGCGAGGCTCAGCACCTTGCGGCCGGCGAGCAGATCGAGGAGCGCGGCGCGGTCGGTGGTCGTGTTGCGGGGATCGTCCGGCGCGGTGTCGGTGTGCAGCGGGATGTGCATGGCGAGGACGATCAGGTCGTCCCTGGGAATCTCGGCCACGAGGTTCTGCAGGAAGGCCAGGCTGCGCTCGCCGACCCGGCCCCGATAGGTGTTGGCGCCGACCGGCACCGGCGGCCCAAGCCACTCGACGTTGTCGAGCATCACGAACCACGCCCGCCCATGCCGGAACGCGAAGGTCGGCGCACCGAAAACCCGCTTCCAGGTCTCGCGGCTGTAATGGGCGTCGGGCGCCTGCATGTTGAGGTCGTGATTGCCCGGCAGGCTGTACCAGGGCAGGCTGATACGTCCGATGATCCGGTTGGAGCGGCCGTAGAGCGACAGATCGTCGAACAACACGTCGCCGGTCGTCAGCCCGAACGCCGCCGGGATCGCCATGGCGCGGGCGACCGCCGTATCCCGGACGTGGTCGAGTTCGAGCCGGCTCTCGGGTTGGGGGTCGGTGAACAGCAGCACGTCGAAGTCGGCCGGCTCGACGACGCGGGTCAGGGTGAAGTCGATCGAGGTCGGAAGCGGGCCGGTGGGCGCGATCCCACGATAGCGCAGATCCAGTTCCGCGGGCGTGCCGCCCGGCTGGTGGATGTAGGAATGGCGCGGCACGTTGTCGGCGTCGCGCGGCAGGGCGTAGCCCGGCGGCTTGATCACGAAGACGGTCCCGTCGCCGGGCATCGGCAGGCGGTAGCGGCCCCGATCGTCCGTGCGCACGACCTCGCGGCCGTTGGACACCAGCACGCCCGGCAGCGGCGTCCGATCCACGCCGGCCGCATCGATCCCGAACACGATACCGGTGGCCTCCGCAGCCTCCTGGGCGGACGCACGGCCGGCGACGAGGCCGAGGGCGGCCGCGCCCGCCATGGTGTCCCGGCGGGTGAGGCCTCCGGACTGGGAATCGCGCGCCATGATCGGCTCCTGCACGGCTTCGACACACATCGCCCCATGCCGCGTCGGCGACCGGGGCGAACCTGGAGCGGCCAAGCAGACGGAGTTGACCGTCGGATGACAGCAGGGCCGCAAACGCGCGAGGCCCGCATCTCGCCGGAGATGCGGGCCTCGATAAGGGTCCTCGATGGTGCCGACCGGCTAGGAGACCCGGCGCGGCCGCGGACCGGTCACTCCTCGTCGCCGGGCTCGAAGGATTGCGGCATCGGCTCGGCGCTCGCCACCGGAGTCGGCGCGCCGATGGTCGAGGGGACGTTCACGCCGTCGCGCTTGTAGATGTCGTCGCGGAACTGGACGACGCCGTCCGGAGTCGACCAGGCGGTGATGTAGGTCCAGTAGACCGGGACAGGCTGGGCGATGTTGGCGTCGATGCGCTTGCCGCTCTCGATCGCCTCCTCGACCTGCTGACGGCCCCAGCCGGGCGTGTCCTTCAGAAGCCACGTGATGTACTCGCGCACGTTCTGCACGCGCACGCAGCCCGAGGAGATGAAGCGGAAATCGTCACCGAACACGCCCTTGGTGTTCGTATCGTGCATGAACACGCCGTATGGATTCGGGATGTTGATGCGGACGATGCCCATCGAGTTGAAGTCTGCGCCCGAATCCTGCCGGTAGGTGTAGCGGGTGCCCTCGTCCGAGAACCAGTTCACCGACTTCGGCGAGACCTCGGAGCCGTTCGACAGGATCCGGATCTTGTTGTCCGTGAGGTAGTTCGGATCCTTCTGCATCTTCGGGATCAGGTCCTTCTTCACGATGGAAGCCGGGACCGTCCAGGTCGGGTTGAAATTGATCTGCGTCGCCTTGGTGTTCATGATCGGCGACTGGCGGTCGATCTTGCCCACGCCGGCGGCGTGGAGCGTGACGACCTGACCGTTCTCGACGGTCTCGACCAGGGCCGCCGGGATGTTGGTGATCACGAAGCGCCGTCCGAGGTCACCCGAGTAGGAGCGCAGGCGCACGACGTTCGTCTCGAGCTGGCGCAGGCGCACCTCGGCGGGCACGTTCATGGCCTGCTGGGTCGCGAGGCTCATGGTGCCGGTCTGGCTGAGACCGTGGCGGGCCTGGAAGCGCTTCACGCCGGCCGCGACGTAGGAATCGTACACGCCGGAGCCGCCGGCGGCCGGGTCGAGGTCGCCGGTGACGATCAGGCGCTGGCGGATGGCGGCCACGGCCGGTCCGCGGGAGCCGATCCGCAGATGGTCGGCGCCGGAAACCTGCTTCCAGCCGCCGCGGGAGACGATGTCCTTGTAGCGCTCGGCCATCTGCTCGGTGGCCGCCACGGTCTGGGGCGAGAGGATCGGCACCGTCTCGCGCTGCACCTGCATGCCGGCGGGCGACGCGTAGTCCTGCGCCCATTCGGCCTGGGCGTAACCGCCCTGGTCGCGGGCTTCGGCGGCGCCGAGGCCCAGCGCGCTGAGTGCCGCGACACTCACGAGGGTGGTGAACCGGTTGGGTGCCTTCATGCGCATCGGTCGCTGGCTCTGGTCCGGAGTTCGTTAGAAGAGTGTGGCGGGAGCGGTCGTCTCGGTCGCCACGGTGTCGGTCTGGCGTTAAGACTCCCTATCGAAGGGGCCGGATTGTGGCATCGCGGTGCGGCAGCGCACGCCGCGCTCGGGTGCGGCACCCCGGCAACAGCCAGGACCATTCGGGTGTGGCAGGGAAGCCATAGCGGTCCGAGCCGGCCGACGCGCGGGAGCACCATGGGATCGGGCTCGTCCACTTGGCAGCGCCATGACGGATCCGCCGCGGCATCCCTGCGTGCGGCGATCGCCGTGCTGGCCCTCTACGCCTTCGTGCTACAGGCTTTCCTCGGCGGCCTGATGCCGGTTCCGGCCGCGGCCGACGGGCTGTGCGCCCAGCATGCCGCGAGCGATGCCGAGCCCGGCAAGACCCTGCCCCATGGCCACGGCGACTGCTGCACGGCGGCGCAGGCCACCGGGGCGGCGCTCCCGGCGCGGCCGGCTCCCGCCGTCCTCGCGTGGGATCCCGAGGCGGCGTTCCAACCAAATTGGACCATGCCCGACCGGCGCCGAGCCCGCGCGCCACCCGACGGCCTTGCGGCACCGCGAGGCCCACCCGCCGCCTGAGCGATCACGTTTCCTCGGATCACTCAGGACGGATGCATTCCCATGAAGACCCTTGTCTCGGCCGCCATCGGCCTCGGCCTGCTCGCCTCCGCGGCGCAGGCTCACGCAGTCCTGGAACGCAAGCAGGCGAGCCCCGGCGCGGCGTATCGCGGCGTCGTCCAGATCATGCATGGTTGCGGCGGCAAGCCGACCACGCGGGTGAGCGTCACCATTCCGGAAGGGCTGATCGGCGCCAAGCCGATGCCGAAGCCGGGCTGGACGCTGGCGACGACGCGGGGCGCCTATGCCAGGACCTACACGACCCACCACGGCACCGCCTCGGAGGGGGTGACCGCGATCACCTGGAGCGGCGGCTCCCTGCCGGACGACCAGGTCGACGAGTTCACGTTCCTTGCGCAGGTCGCCGACACGTTCGAGCCGGGCGCGACGGTCTATGTTCCGGTGCAGCAGGATTGCTCGGAAGGCAGCCACTCCTGGACCGACGTGCCGAAGCCCGGCCAGGACGCCCATGACCTGAAGGCGGCGGCCCCCGCCTTCCGCATCGTCCAGGCCGCGCAGATGGGCGGGGCGATGGCGGCTCCCGCAGGCACGGCGTCCGTGAAGGCCGGCGATCTGACCATCGAGACGCCCTGGCTCCGCGCCACGCCGAACGGCGCCAAGGTCGCGGGCGGATACGTGCGCATCACGAATACCGGGAGCGTGCCCGACACGCTCACGGGCGCAACGGTGCCCTTTGCCAAGAGCAGCGACATCCACGCCATGTCGATGGAGGGCGGCGTCATGAAGATGGCGCCGGTCTCGAACGGCCTGACGATCAAGCCCGGCGAGACCGTGGAGCTGAAGCCCGGCGGCTACCACCTGATGTTCGAAGACCTCACCGCCGCGCCAAAGGCCGGCGAGACCGTCTCGGGGACGCTGACCTTCCAGCGGGCCGGCTCCGTGCCAGTAACCTTCGCGGTGGCGCCGATCGGTGCCGCTGCCCCGGGCGGCCCGCACCAGCACTAGCGGTCCCCCGGGCGCGGGCCGGCGGACATGGACGGGACGATCGCACGAAGCCGGGCCGCCGGGGCGCCGGGCTCTCGCGGCTGCGCGGATGCCCGGCCCGCCGCCGCTCGGGCATCGCGCCTGACCCAGGCGATAGGGCGCAGCGTCTTGCCGAGCCGATCGACCCGGCCGGGGCGCGAGAACCAGCCGCGGAATTCGGGAGACTCTAGGATCCGTCGCGCGTGCGATCCCGCCCTGTCGTCCGGCCTTGGAACGGCGTCCGTCGCGCTGCGGACGCGGACCCTCGCACGGATCGTCGCCGTCCTCGCCCTGTACGCCCTCGCCCTCCAGGGCATCCTGGGCGGCATGGCCGCGGCCGCCGTCGGGCCGGACCACGTCCGCTGCGTCACCACACCCGACCCGGAAGGTGCGGCGGCGGCCGGCAAACACCTGCCGGTCCCGGGCACCCTGGCCTGCTGCGTGGCGTGCCACGTCGCCGGCCCCGCCGCCCTGCCCCCGCGGRCACCCGCCACAACCGGGCCGGTCGCCCGCCCGACCCTCATCACGCGGCAGCGGCCGCGACGCATCGCCCGCCCGCGGGCGCCGCCGCGCCACGGTCTCGGAGCCCGCGCCCCACCCGTCGTCTGATCGATCGCAGTCCCCATCCGATCTCCAGACACGGACCCCAATTCATGCCCCCCCTGCTCCGGGCCGGCCGCCGCGCCGCGCTCTCCCTCTTCGCCTGCACGGCGCCGGCCGCCGCCCAGACCCAGACATCGCCCGCTGCGGCCGTCACGCTCTCCGAACTGAGCGTCGTCGGCGACGCGACACCCGGGGACGCGCGACCGGGCGAAGCCCGCGGCTCGCTCTCCGTGCCGAGCGTCGACCGTCAGCGGGCGGACCTTTCACAAACCGTCGGCGCCGTGGCGTTCGTGGACGCCGCGACGCTCCAGGACCGCTACGCCAACACCATCCGGGACGTGCTCAAGGACGTGCCCGGCGTGTACGTGCAGGAACGCTACGGCCAGGAACTGCGCCTCTCGGTCCGCGGCTCGGGCATCGCCCGCGCCTTCCACCTGCGTGGCATCGAACTGCTGCAGGACGGGATCCCGCTCAACCTCGCGGACGGGAGCGGCGACTTCTATCAGGTCGACCCGCTCGCCCTGCGTTCGGTGGAGGTCTACAAGGGCGGCAACGCCCTCACCTTCGGGGCGACGACGCTCGGCGGGGCCGTCAACGCCGTCACGCCCACGGCCTACACGGCGCTCGCACCGAACATCCTGCGGGTCGACGGCGGCAGCTTCGGCACGATCCGCGAGCAGGCGCAGATGTCCCGCATCGACGGGCCGCTCGACGTCATGGTCAACGCGACGCTGACCAATTCCGACGGGTTCCGCGCCCACGAGGCCCAGGCGACGAAGAACTTCAACGCCAATATCGGCTACCGGATCGCCCCCGACATCGAGACCCGCTTCTATCTCGGCACCTACCTCACCGACCAGAAGCTGCCCGGCACCCTGACGCTGGGACAGAGCCTCATCACCCCGACGCTGGCCAACCCCACGGCCATCACGGGCAACCAGTCCCGCAAGGTCGAGACCGAGCGGATCGCCAACCGCACGTCGTTCCTCCTCGATGTCGGCAAGCTCGACGTCGACACCTGGGCGATCCACAAGAGCCTCTACCACCCGATCTTCCAGGCGATCGACCAGGACGGCTGGACCTACGGGATCAGCCCGCACTGGGCTGGCACCTTCGATCTCGGTGGGTTCCGCGACGACGTCGTGCTCGGGCTGCGCGCCTTCGCGGGCCAGAACTCGGCTCTGCAATTCGTCAATGTCCGCGGACAGCGGGGCGCGCAGACGCTCAACTCCCTCCAGAGCGCCTCGAGCGTCGAGGCCTATGGCGAGAACCGGTTCTGGTTCCTGCCGGACGTGGCGCTGATGACCGGCGCGAAGGCGTTCTCGTCGAACCGCACGTTCAGCGACAAGGGCGGGCTCCCCGGCAACCCCCGTCCCCGCTTCGCCGACGTGACCTACGAGGGGCTCAACCCGAAGGTCGGCCTGCTATGGCAGCCGCGGCCCGACATCCAGATCTTCGGCGACATCGTCCGATCCCGGGACGTGCCGGATTTCTCGGACCTCGTTCAGCAGAATCTTCTGGGCACCACCTTCGTACCCCTGCGGGCGCAGCGCGCCTGGACCTACGAAGCCGGTGCCCGCGGGCGCATCGACCGCCTCGCCTTCGACGTGACGCTCTACCGGTCGGACCTGCGGGACGAGCTGATCAACTTCGCGACCAATCCGGGCCTCAACATCCCGGCGGCCACGTTCAACACCCCGCGCTCCGTCCACCAGGGCGTCGAGGCGGCCGTCACCGTCGACCTTGCCCGCGATCTCGCCGGCCCCGGCGATGGCCTCAGCCTCACCCAGATCTGGACCCACAACGATTTCCGGTTCGTCGGCGACCCGGTCTTCGGCAACAACCGCATCGCCGGGATCCCGACCGACGTGCTGCGGACCGTCCTGAGCTACCGCCACCCGAACGGATTCCACCTCGCGCCGGCGCTCGACTGGGTTCCGCAGGGCGCCTTCGCCGATCACGCCAATACGCTCCGGGTCCCGGGATACGCCTTGCTGGGTGTCGAGGCCGGCATCGATTTCGCCAACGGCGTCTCGGTGTTCGTGGATGCCCGCAATCTCACGGACGCACGCTACGTGTCGGACATCGCCGTCGTGGCCAACGCCGCCGCGACGGCTGGCGGGGCGGGCGCGCTCGCAGCGTTCTATCCGGGGAGCGGGCGCAGCATATTCGGAGGTATCCGCGCCTCGTTCTGAGGGCGAACTCCGCCGCTCGGCGCCTTCGGCCTTCTCGATACCCCGAGCGGCGGGTTAAGGTTAAGAAAGGATGAACCCTGAAGTTCGGGCCAATCGGCGCTAGGATTGCGGTGTCGCCCGAAAGCCAAGGACGGAACGTCCCGGATCGGAACGAACCGGGCCGTCGGGCGGCGCAGGAGAGGCAGATGAACGGCTTCGATGTCACGTTCCGGGACGATCAGGACTGGGTCGATTTCGGCAGGTCCTACGTCAACTCGGAAGCCTTCAAGGCGCTGTTCCGCGATGGGATGACGCTGGTCGAAGAGACGGCCGCCTATCTCGACGGCGAAGGCCGCGACGAATCGCGCCTCGTATCCCGCGACGCGACGCTCAGCTACGCGGCCGAGAGCATGCGCCTCACCACCGTGCTGATGCAGATCGCCTCGTGGCTCCTCGTGCAGCGCGCGGTCGCCGAAGGGGAGATGACCCCGGCCGAAGCCCTCCAGGAGAAGCACCGGGTCAAGCTCGGCACCACCGAGCCGCCGAAGCCGCAGGATTTCAATCTGCTGCCGATGCGCCTCCAGCATCTCATCATGCGGGCGCGCCGCCTCCACACCCGCATCCTTCACCTCGATTCGCTGATCGCCGAGGATCGGCCGACGCCGGTGCCGGTCGAGAGTCCGGTGGCGCAGCAGCAGGGCCTGCTGCGCATGGCGTTTCGGATGGCCGAGGGCTGATCGCCTCCGGCTTCAGCCCGCGAAACGGAAGGTGTTCCGGCCTTCCGCCTTCGCACGGTACAGGGCGCGGTCGGCGCTGTTGTAGAGGCTCAGCGGATCGTCGCCGCAGGCGGGCGCCAGGGCGATCCCGACGCTGAGGCCCACCGAGAGGGCATGCCCCTCATGCTCGATCGGCTGCTGCACGGCGCCGATCAGACGTTTGGCGAGGGCGGCCGCGCTCTCAGGCTGGTCGGCCTCGGTCTGGATGATCACGAACTCGTCGCCGCCGATCCGCGCCAGCGTGTCCTCCGTGCGGATGACGGACCGGAGGCGGCCGGCGACGATCCGGAGCAGCGCGTCGCCCACGAGGTGGCCATGGGTGTCGTTCACGGCCTTGAACCGGTCGAGGTCCAGGCAAAGCAGCGCGAAGGCCGCGCTATGCCGGCGGACACGGGCAAGCTCCGCGTCGAGACAAGCGTGGAACAGGATCCGATTGGCGAGCCCGGTTAGGGGATCGTGGGACGCCATGTGGGCGATCTTCGCCTCGGCCTCCTTGCGGGCGGTGATGTCCAGGCTGAGACCGACCACCTCGGTCGGCGCGCCGGCCGCGTCGGTCTCCACCTGCCCGAGGCCGGTGATCCAGCGCACGCCTCCCTCCGGCAGGAGGACGCGGAAATCCGTGACGAACTTGGTTTTGCCGGCAACCGCCGCCCGAAGGGCGGCCAAGGTGCGCTCGGCATCGTCGGGATGAACGCGCGGTCGCCAGTCGCGCTCGACATCGATCTCGATGGGCTCGTCGCCGAAGCCGTGGTGACGCGCCATCCGCTCCGACAGCTGGGCGCGTCCGGTCCGGACGCAGTATCGCCATGTCCCGGCATCGGCGGCCTGCAGAGCAAGATCGAGGAGCAGCGTCTTCTCGGCGAGCTGCTCGTTGGCAACGCGCAGCCCGGTCTCACGCTGAAGCTCGACGATGAGCCGCCGCTCGGAGTGAGCCAACGCCACGTTGGCGTCCGAGGAACGCTGCAACCTGAAAATGAGGATCAGGTTGATGCCCACGACGCCGCCATACAGGATCAGGGCGACGGCGGCCGACGATGCGCCCGTGGCCGGAAGATTCGACGGCAGCACGGCGTACCACGCGACCAGACCCGACAGGAGCGCGCAGACGACAGCCGGACGGGGACCGCAGAAATAAGCGGTGAGGATCACCGCGGGATAGAACGTGACGAACGGGAGGCCAGGCGGCAGCACCGCACGCACAGCCAGCGCGCAGAGAACCGCGGCAATCGCGATGGCGTATCCGTAGCCGGCCGCACTGAGATCCCGACGCCGGATCGAACGAGGGCGCGCCTCAGTCCCGCGGCTGGCTGGCTCGATCGACGGTGCCCCACTCATCGCCGCAGCCGTCCCCCGACGCAAAAGTTCCGCCCGCGACGGCAGTCGTACTGCCTTTGCTTAAGTCGCCTTTGACGTCCCTATGTTTTTCTCTTCAAAAAATCAATAATCCTCAAGTCCAACGTCAAAAACAACTTACGCGGGAAATTTCTGCACAATAAAGGCGACTTCAAGCTGAACGCGATGGCTCGCTCCGAGGCACGTCTGCGCCCGATGGATAGCGCACACGAAAACGGGCGGCCCCGAACCGAGGCCGCCCGCCTGAATGTGAGAGTCGCGTGAGGGACGTTCTCGGGGCTCAGCGCTTGCCGAGGTTGCCGAACCGCGAGTTGAAGCGCGAGACCCGGCCGCCGCGGTCGAGCATCTTCTGCTCGCCGCCCGTCCAGGCCGGATGGGTCAGCGGGTCGATGTCGAGATTGAGGGTATCGCCCTCTTTCCCGTAGGTCGAACGGGTCTGGTACTCTGTACCGTCCGTCATCACGACCTTGATGAAGTGGTAATCGGGGTGCTCAGTCCCCTTGGCCTTTGCGGCCGCGTCCTTCGCCATGACCTTGGTCCCTGTCTGGCACGCCGGCGGGAAGCGCAGGAGGCGCCGCCCGGCCCGGAATGCGGAAGATGTCACCGGTTGCACCGAACCATGGGTTCGTGGCAACGGCACGTCCAAGCCGACCGTGGTGGCGGCCCGCGGCCATTGAACACACGCAATCGGATGAGCGGCGGCGTATACCGCAGCCGCTCCCCGGTCACAAGCGCCGCGGACCGGGAGATCGATGACACGTGAGGCGTGATGGCCCGTAAGACCAAGGCAGCCGCGGATGGCCGCCCCAAAGCCCCGCTGAGCGCCCTCCGGCCGCTCCTCCCCTTCGCGCTGCGCTACCGGGTGCGGATCGCCGCCGGCCTGATCGCCCTCGTCTGCGCTTCGGCCTCGACCCTGGTCGTGCCGATCGCCATGCGCCGCGTCATCGATCACGGTTTCACCGCCGACGGCTCCGGGGTGATCGACGCCTACTTCCTCGCCCTGCTCGGCGTCGTCGCCGCCTTCGCCCTGTCGAGTGCCGCCCGGGTCTATACGGTGGTGACGCTGGGCGAACGGGTGGTCGCGGACCTCCGCAGCGCCGTCTTCGCCCGGCTGACGATGCTGGATCCTGCCTTTTTCGACCGGGCACAGTCGGGCGAGATCGTCTCCCGGCTCACCGCGGACGCGACGCAGATCAAATCGGCCTTCGGCGTCTCGGTCTCGATCCTGCTGCGCAACCTGTTCCTGTTCGTGGGCGCCACTGCCATGATGGTGATCACGAGCCCGTGGCTGTCCGTGATGGTCCTGGCCGCGATCCCCGTCATCGTCTTCCCGCTCATCGTCTCTGGCCGGGGCGTCCGTCGGCGCTCCAGGGCGGCCCAGGACCGGCTCGCCGATGCCTCAGCGTATGCCGCCGAGGCGGTCGGGGCGGTGCGGACCATGCAGGCCTTCGGACGGTCGGGGACGACGGCGGCCCGGTTCGCCGCGGCCTCCGAGGAGGCTTACGCCGCCGCTCGCGCCTCGATCCGGGCGCGGGCTCTCCTGACCGGCGTAGCGATCTTCCTGATCTCCGCCTCGGTGGTCGGCGTGATGTGGTACGGCGCTCAGGGCGTCCTCAATCACACGATGACCGGCGGCGAACTTTCGCAGTTCGTGCTCTACGCGGTCTTCGGGGCCGGCGCCCTCGGCCAGCTCTCCGAAGTCTACGGCGACCTCGCCATGTCGGCCGGAGCCGCCGAGCGCCTCACCGAGATCCTGGCCACGACGCCGGCGATCCGCGCGCCATCCCCGGCGCTGCCGTTGCCGGAACCCGCGCGCGGGTCCGTGGACTTCGAAGCCGTGCGCTTCGCCTATCCGACCCGACCCGGCCACGCCGCCCTCGACGGCCTGACCTTCGCGGCCGCCCCCGGCGAGCGCATCGCCATCGTCGGCCCCTCGGGGGCCGGCAAGTCGACGGTCTTCCAGCTGCTCCTGCGCTTCTACGATCCGCAGGGCGGCCGGATCCTGGTCGACGGCTCCGACATCGTCCAGGTCGACCCGGAACGCCTGCGGTCGCGCATCGCGCTGGTTCCGCAGGACCCGGTGGTTTTCTCCGGCACGGTGACGGAGAACATCCGCTACGGCCGCCCGGAGGCCGACGAGGCCGAGGTCCGGCGGGCGGCCGAACTCGCCAACGCCCACGGCTTCATCACGGCCCTGCCGCAGGGCTACGAGACCCAGGTGGGTGAGCGCGGCGTGACGCTCTCCGGCGGCCAACGGCAGCGCGTCGCCATCGCGCGGGCCATCCTCAAGGACGCGCCGATCCTGCTCCTCGACGAGGCGACCTCGGCTCTGGACGCCGAATCCGAGCGCGCCGTCCAGGCCGCCCTCGCCACCCTGATGCAGGGCCGCACCACCCTGGTCATCGCCCACAGGCTTGCCACGATCCGCGCCGCCGATCGCATCCTGGTCCTCGATGACGGCCGCATCGTCGAGACCGGAACCCATGAGAGCCTGCTGGGCCAGGGGGCGCTCTACGCCCAGCTCGCCAACCTGCAGTTCACCGACGCGCTGGACGAGACGGCGCGCGGCAAGGAGCCCCGCAGCCGGGGCGAGCGCCTCCCGGTCGCGGAGTAGCCGGGAGACGCTCCGGGACCACCCGGACCGCACGGCTGGATCGATCGACGGCGCTTCGGCCTCTCAGGCCTCGGTGCCCCGGCGTTGGCCCAGGCCGGTTTCCTGCGCCCGCTCGGTGGCGGCCTGGATCAGACCGACCTGCGCCACGATCGTATCCGTCGCCCGCGCCATCTGACCGGCGAGATCCCTGACCTCCGCGGCGGCCGCCGCGAAGCTCCGTCCCGCACCGCCGTCGCGGGCCGATTCGATCGCGGCCCGGAGAGCCATCAGGCTTGTCTGTCCGGCGATGGATGCCAGAAGCCCCGTGGCCTCGTCAGCAGCCGTCCCTCTCGGAGCCGAATCGGCCGTAATGGTCGCGCTCGTCCGCAGGCGACACAGTCCGTCCTCGAACACCTGCATGGCGGCGGCGATCGCCCTGTCTTCGGTGTGGAGCGGTTCAGCCGCCGGTGATGTCCCCGCACCGCCGCCGGTCGCAGCGCGCCGCGCGGGCGGCGCCCCTGTGCCGGCCGCATCCCGGGTATCGCCGGCACCGTGCGGTGCGGCGTTCATGGACACGTTGAGTTTCGACATCGACGACAGACTCCCCGGATCGCCCGCACCATGCAGCGACAGGGATAACGATACGTTAATTTGGCTTCGCTTCGATTATTCCCAATAAAAAATTCAGACTTCTCAAATATATATACCGTTGCATTCGACAAAAAATATCGTTCCTCTTCTCCAAGTCCGGCCAGATTAATCTTTCAATGCAACAGATACACTTGAAAAATTTCAGGCTCATCACCCCGGGGGCCGACAGCCCCGCCGCAATGGGGCGTCCCTACCGCTCGGTGAGCTTCATCTCGATCCGGCGGTTGCGCGCATAGGCCTCCTCGGTGGTGCCGGCATCGAGGGGCTGGAACTCGCCGAAGGCTCCGGCCAGGAGATGCTGCGGTGGGATGCCCTTGCCGGCGAGGTACTGCACCACCGCGATCGCGCGCGCGGCCGAGAGTGCCCAGTTCGACGGGAATTGCGACGTGCTAATCGGTCGGGCGTCGGTGTGCCCGTCGACCCGAAGAACCCAAGGCAGATCGGCCGGGATCTGCTTGGCGAGGTCGGCGACGGCCCCGGCGATGCGATCGAGTTCGGGACCCGCCTCGGGCTTCAGGATCGCGGAGCCGGCCGGGAACAGAACCTCCGATTGCAGCACGAAGCGGTCGCCGACCACGCGGATATCGGGTCGATTGCCGAGGATCTGGCGCAGGCGGCCGAAGAAATCGGACCGGTAGCGCGCCAGCTCCTGGACCTTCTGGGCCAGGGCGACGTTCAGGCGGCTTCCGAGTTCGGCGATCCGGACCTGGGATTCCCGATCGCGGCTCTCGGACGCCGCGAGGGCCTCCTCCAGGGCGGCGAGCTGACGGCGCATGGCGCTGATCTGCTCGTTCAGCAGGTCGATCTGGGACTGCGCCCGTCGGCTCGCACCGCGCTCGGCCTCCAATTGCTTGTCGAGCGTGCCCGCCGCGCCCTGGCTGACCGTGGCGGCCTCGGCCTGGGTCCTCGCTTGGTCGCGCTCGCTCTCGACGCCGGCGAGCGTGGTGCGCAGGGAGCGCACCTCCTCCTCCTGATTGCGCCGGTTGGTGCGTTCCAGGGCGAGTAGATCGGTGAGGTCGGAGATCTGGCGGTTGAGCTTGGCCAGGGTCTCGTCCCGGCCGGTCAGCTCCTGCGACAGGAAGAACTGCCCGACCACGAACACGGTGAGGAGGAACACCACCGACAGAAGCAGCGTCGCCAGCGCGTCGACATAGCCTGGCCAGACATTGAGCGTGCGGCGGGTGCGCGTCGCGGTCGAGGCCACTACACCCGCTCCCGGCCGAGCCGGTCGAGCACCTGCTTCAGCTCGCGCTCCCGGCTCGCCTGCGCCTCCACCCAGTCGCGGATCATCTGCTGCTCGGCGCGCATGTGCTGGACGAGGCCCTGGATGCCCTCGGCAAGGTTGGTCATGGCCTGGGTCGCCGCGCGGCTGCCGCCGCCCTCGGCCACCAGGGCGGTCAGGCGGTCGACGGCGTCCTTCAGCTCCTGCGTTCCGGCCGCAGGCCGCGCCGTCCCCACGGCGGGCGCCACCTCGGTGGCGGTCGCGCCGGACATCAGCCAGTCCTGCAATTCGTTGTGGAAACGCGCATGGGCCTGCCCGGCCTGCAGCTCCAGGAAGCCGGTGATCAGCGAGGAGGCGAGGCCGAACAGGGAGGCCGAGAACGCGAGCCCGATCCCGGAGAGCGGCACCGCGAGGCCGGATTTCAGCTCGTCGAACATCACGCCGGCATCGCCGCCGCCGCGCATGCCCTTGATCACGCCGCCGACGGCGGACAGCGTGTCGATGAGGCCCCAGAAGGTGCCGAGGAGGCCCAGGAGGATCAGGATGCCGGCGATGTAGCGCAGGATCTCGCGGCCCTCGTCGAGGCGCACCGCGATCGTGTCCAGATAGCCGGTCGTGCCCGCCAGGGTGGTTCCGTCCGCCCGGGCCGCGATCATCGGCACCATGGGCGCGAGCAGGGCCGGCGGCCGCTTGACCGGCGTGCCGCCGGCGACCGCGTTGATGTAGGCGGTCTCGCGGAACAGCCGGACGACCTGCCCGAAGGCGATCAGGACCGCGATCAGCAGCACCCCGAGGATGAGGCCGTTAAGTCCGGGATTGGCCAGGAAGGCCGGGGTGATCTGCCTGAACAGGATGAAGGCCAGGAAGCCCACCAGGATCAGGAAGATGAGCATGCGCCCGAGATAAATCCCGGGTTGTGCCACCGGCCCATTTTTGTCGTCGCCGGTTTCTCGGGCGGCCATCGGTCGCTCTAGCATGATCTCATCGCGCGGCAGCCGGTACGCGGCGCCCGTCGGGGTCACTGTGGGGGCAGGCCCTCACGCGATCAAGTCTCGCGAAGGTCACCCGAGACCTATGCCCACCCGCATCGAGACCGGCTCCGCACAAAAGGCTTAGCCGCGCAGGGCCGACTTACGCCGAACCGGCATCGACTTGGCCGAACCGGCCCCTAATCCCAGAAGTGCGGGACACTCTCTTCGAGATTTGGCCCGAGGCGGAGGGCCGCGACCCGCGTGGCGAGCCCGCGCCCATCCGTTTCCACGGCGATGCCGGACAGGGTGCCTTCGCCGACGGCGACTTCCCAGCGCGAGCCCGGCGTCTTCTGAAGCATCCGGCGGATCGGCTCGTCCTTCTGCATGCCGATCACCGAATCGTAATCGCCGCACATGCCGGCATCCGACATGTAGGCCGTGCCGCCGGGCAGGATCCGGTGGTCCGCGGTGGGGGTGTGGGTGTGCGTCCCGACGACGAGGCTCGCGCGGCCGTCGAGGTAGTGGCCGAAGGCCTGCTTCTCGCTCGTCGCCTCGGCGTGGACGTCGACGATGACGGCGTCGGCCGCCGCCCCCAGGGGGCATGCGGTGAGTTCGCGCTCCACCGCCGTGAACGGATCGTCCATCGGGTCGAGGAAGACGCGGCCCATCACGTTGACCACCAGGACGCGGGCGCCCCCCTGAGTCTCGACGACCGTCGCGCCGCGACCGGGTGTTCCCGGGGGATAGTTCGCCGGGCGCACCAGCCGCGGTTGCCGGGCGATGAACACCAGGGCCTCGCGCTGGTCGAAGCTGTGGTTGCCGAGGGTCACGGCATCGGCCCCGGCCTGAATCAGTTCGTCGCAGATCGTCTCGGAGATGCCGAAACCGCCGGCCGCGTTCTCACCGTTGACGACCACGCAGTCGAGCCGCCAGCGCTCCCGCAGGCGGGGCAGACGCTCGCACACCACGGTGCGGCCCGAACGCCCGACGACGTCGCCGAGAAAAAGCAGCCGCATCGGTCAGGCGGTCCCGTCGCAGCGGATCAAACCGGCCTCGGTGATCACGAACTGGAGGGCACGGTCATGCGGCTCCGCCGGGACGCGTTCGACTTCCTGGGCGGCGAAGCCGATGCCGACGGTCAGGACCGGGCGGGTCCCGGACAGGCGCGTGATCGCGCCGTCATAGTACCCGCGGCCGTAGCCGATGCGCTGTCCGGAGCGGTCGAAGGCGGCGAGCGGCACGATCAGGGCGTCGGGTTCGACGGGCGGCAGAGACGGATCCGGCTCGCTGAGGCCGAACCGGCCGGCCACCAGCGCATCCCCGGCGCGCCAGGGGCGAAACACCAAGCCCTCCGGCGTGACGTGGGGCAGCGCCACGGCCTGACCGCGGGCGCGCAGGCCCTCGGCGGCGGGACGCGAATCGACCTCGCTGCGGATCGGCCAGAAGGCCCCGATCAGGCGTGCCTGGGCGAGTTGGGGCAGTGCGAGAAGGGTGCGCGCGATCGCCGCCGAAGCCGCGGCCCGGGCCTCGGGATCGAGGGCATCGCGGGCGGCGAGCGCCGCACGCCGCAGCTCGGCCTTGCGGGCCATGCCCTGCGCTTCGGAGCCGGTGCTGGGAGAAGACGAGTGCGGAGCCACGTGAGCCGTTGGAGGATCGATCCCGGGAAACCTACAGCGTAGGTGGGCGCCGTGTTGGCCAAGTCCAGGGACGAGGCCAGGGACAGCTCCCGAGGGAGTCGATAAGGCCCCGGGGATAGTGCTCCTGACGAACTCTGCAGCCCCGCCGCCATCATGTAGCGGTCCGGCCGCGATCCCGCCAGGGCCATGCGCACCAAAAACGCGAATCGCCGCGTCAGCCCCGTCTGCGCGCCGTCTCGATCACGGCCGCCCTGGCGCGGACCAGGGCGAGGATCTCGGTCCGGCTTTCCTCATCGGCAATCGATTGCCACAGGCTGATCAGCTCGCTGAGCTCGGCGAGCGGGCGTGGCGCCGGCGCGCCGAAGAAGGCCGCGACCGGGACACCGGTTGCGGCCGCGATCCCTTTCAGACGGGCCGGGACGGCACCTTGCCCGTCGATCCGATCTTTGAGGTCGATCGCTTCCATGACTACAGCTTCCACCCGAAACACAGGCTGTCCGGCGAACAATTATTAGAGCTTAGAAACGCGAATTCAATTTATCCAATCGGAGAATAACGCATATCGGCCTTGTTATCCACGCCGATGGCATCGCGCAGGGACGGGTTCCAGGATCGGCGACGCCGTCGCCCGTGCGCGGCCCGCGCCGCCTCCCCGGGCCGATGGCGATGCGAGGCCGAGACTGCTGCGGCCACTGCGCGCATCCGCTCTCCCGGCGGATCGTTTACCACGCGCCCAGTCCGCCAGGATGCCGTGGCGCGGATCGCGGTCTCGATGGATTGTCAGCAGGCTGCGCGAGTGTTGCACGTGAGGCTTGCCCGCGAGTCTTGCCCGCGAGTCTTGCGCGCGAGTCTTGCGCGCGAGTTTTGCAGTAGAGAAGGCACCCGCGAGGGACCGACCTGAATCGAGACGTTGGTGACCGATCGTGGCACAGATCGACCATAACATCGCTGTCGCAACCTGGCTCGCCCCGGTGCCGCCGGCGCATCCTGAGCGCCCCGGCCCGAACCGGCCGGACACGACGGCCGAGCTGGGCGACCTGTGGCGCATCCTGTGGCGGCGCAAGGGACTGGTCTTCGGAACGGCGCTCCTGCTGGGTCTCGCGGTTCTGGCTTACGCCCTGGTCACGCCGTCTCTCTACACGGCGTCAGCGCAGCTTCTGATCGATCCACGCGACCGACAGGTCATCTCGAACGACGTCAATCCCGGGGCGCTCTCGCCGGACGGCGGCATCGCGCAGGTCGAGAGCCAGGTGAAGGTGATCGAGTCGGATGCGGTCCTGGGTCGCGCGGTCGCACAGGCCGGGCTCGAAACCGTACCGGGCTTCGGCGTGCCGCGGGAGAGCCGCATCGCGCAGACCCTCGCCGCCCTGCGAAGCCTCGTGACCGGGCCGAAGCCCGAGCGGCACGACGACGCCCGCGGCCGCGCCCTCGACCAGCTGCGCCGCAGGCTCGCGGTCAAGCGGGCCGACAAGGTCTTCGTGATCGATCTCGTCGTCACCACGGAGGACCCAGATCTCTCGGCGCGGATCGTGAATGCCATCGCGAACGCCTATCTGGCCGACCAGACAGAAGCCCGCTCCGACGCCGCCAAGCGTGCCGCAGGCGACCTGCGGGGCCGCCTCGACGAGCTGCGCAAGGCCGTCAACACCGCCGACAAGAAGCTCGAGGACTACAAGGCCCGTAACGGCCTGATCGCCGCGAGCGGCCGGCTCGTGAACGAGCAGCAGTTGACGGACCTCAACGCGCGGCTCGTGGCGGCGCGGGCGCGGACCGCGGAGGCCAAGGCGCGCCTGCAGGGGATCAAGGATGCGCGGGGCCAGGCGATCGGATCCGGGGCCATGCCGGAGGCGGTCCAGTCCTCGGCGATCGACCGCCTGCGCGGCCAGTACGCCGAACTCGCCGCCAAGGAGGCCGACCTGCGCACCAATCTCGGCGAACGCCACCCGTTCATCGCCGCCGTGCGCACGCAGATGCAGGACGTCCGCCGCCTGATCGACGCCGAGCTGAACCGGATCGCGGGCGCCGCCGAGACCGAGTTCCAGCGTGCCCAATCCAACGAGCGGACCCTCGCGGCGGAGCTGGAGCGCCTCCAGCGGCAATCGGCAGTGAACGCCCAGTCGTCCGTGCAGCAGCGCGAGCTGGAACGGGAGGTCGAGGCGGCCCGCTCCGTCTACAACGCCTTCCTGGTCCGCGCCCGGGAGATGAAGGAGCAGACCAGCATCGACAGCTCGAACGCACGGATCATCACCACGGCGCGGCCACCGCAGGATCCGAGCTGGCCGCCGCGGCTGATCCTGGTCGCCGCCGCCCTGGTGGGCGGCCTCGGCCTCGGTGCCGGCCTCGCGCTGACCCGGGAATACCTCGCGCCGACCGTGCTGTCGTCCCGCCAGCTGGAGCGGCTGTCGAACGCCCCGGTGGTCGCGGTGCTGCCCGGCCTGCGTGCGCGGGGTCCGAGCGCGGCGGCGGCGAGCTTCACCCTCGACCACCTTGCCGCGACCTCCGGCAGCCGCGGCCGCTCCCTGGCGCTGCTCGTGACCTCGGGCGAGTCGGACGAGGCGGAGCGCCGGGCGGTGATCGCGCTCCTCGCCGCGGTGGCGGTCGGGCGCGGCGATCGGGTCCTGCGCGTCGACGCGGACCTGCGCGCCGACGGCTCCGGCACCGGCGGCCTGCTCGACGTGCTGCGCGGCGAGCAGAGCCTCAACGCGGTGACCCAGACCGACCCGGCCTCCGGCGTCCGTCGGATCGGGCTCGGCGACACCCAGAAGCCCATGCGCGACGCCCTGACACCGGCCAACATCGAGCGCTTCATCGCCGGCGTGAAGGGACGGTTCGAGCTCGTGATCGTGGATGGCGGCGTCCTGACCGAGAACCTCCGGCTCGGCCCCCTGGCGGCCGCGGCCGATGGGCTGCTGCTGGTCGCCTGCAACGGCGCCACGCGCCAGCGCGACCTGATCGACCTCGTCGACACCTCGGAGGCCCTCGGCCGGCCGATCTCCGGCTCCCTGCTCCTGACGCGGCGGCGCGCGTGAGGAGCCCGGGGCAGACCGCCTTCGCGCGACGCCCCGATCGGGCGACGCGGACGGGTCCGGTCCTGCGCGCGCTCCTGGCGGCGGAGGYGATGGCGCTGCCCGTCTGGGCGCTGCTCCTCGTCGGGGTCTCGGGCGGCCTCCTGTGGGCGCTGGGCCTCAACTACGAAGGGATCACGGGCTCGGCAGCCTCCAAGATCCACCCGGCGACCTATCTGGCGGTGATCCTGCTCGGGTGGACGCTGCTGCGGGCGGGCAATCCCGTGATCCCGGTGGCGGGGGCGCTGAATCGACGCCCGGCCAGCGTGTTGCTGGCCGCCTGCGGCGTCCTGCTCCTCGTGCTCATCGCCGCCCGGGGCGGTGCCGGGCTCGCCGGCTCGATCGACACCTTCGTCCTGGCCGGGCTCGTGCCGATCCTCCTCATGGACCGGGACGCCGCGACGCTCGGGCGGCTCGAGACCGTGTTCCACCTCGTGATGGTCGCCAACGCCCTGCTCGGCCTGTTCGAACTCGCGAGCGGCCAGCGCTTCTTCCCGTACCGGTTCGACGGCATGGCGTTCGAGTCCGACACCCGCTCGGCGGCGCTCCAGGGGCACCCGCTCGCCAACGCCACCATGACGGCGTGCTACATTCTCGCCCTCGCCACGGGCGGCAGCCGCCTGGGGCCGATGGCGCGCGCCGGGACGATCGCCCTGCAGCTCGTCGCCCTGGTCACGTTCGGCGGCCGTTCGGCCACCGTCACGACGCTGGTCCTCGGGGGCGGCGTCGGTCTCGTGGCCCTGAACCGCACCCTGCGCACCGGCCGCGTACCGCTCGCGGCGGCGGCCTGCGCCTGCTTCGCCCTGACCCTGGTGCCGGCGCTGATCGCCGTCCTGGCTGGCGCAGGCTTCTTCGACACGCTGCTGGACCGATTCGTCTCGGACGGCGGCAGCGCCCAAGCCCGGGTCGACATGCTCGCAGTGTTTGACGCGATCCCGTTCCGGCAGCTCCTGCTCGCCCCCGACATCCTGCAGGTGAACACGCTGCGCCGGATCTACGGCCTGGAATGGGGCATCGAGAATTCGATCATCTCTGCCGTGCTCTACCACGGCATCCTGGTGACCGCTGTCCTGGTGATCGCCGTGACCCTCTTCCTCGCGGAGGTCGCACGCGGCTGTCGGCGCGGCGTCTGGCTGCCGATTCTGGCCTTCGCGATCCTCGTGAACACCTTCGAGGGCCTGGCCGGCAAGACCACGCTGCTCGCCAAGTTCGCCCTGATGCTCGTCCTCCTGTTCCCGCCCCTCCCTGGGCGCCGCTGAGCGTATCCGGGGCCGTTCCGGATCGACGCGCGGGGTCCCGGCGGAGCCGCGATCCCTGCGACGGACGAGCCCGCGCTAGGACCGAGACCGCAGGCCGAGCGCCGCGACCATGGCCGGATCGATCTGATGCGCGTCGTCCATGAGACCGAGACCGTCGAACAGGTTCCAGAACGACCACGCGAACCGGTTCGCCTCGGCCGCCAGCCGCACGTCCCGGATGTAGGCGGCCCGGTTGGGCGGGCGGGACGCCGTGAAGCGGGCATCGGTGCGCAGGGCGCCGAACTCGCCCATCAGGACCTGCCCCGGCGGGATCGCGTAGAGGTCCGCCCAGGTCGCCACCGGCGCCATCGCGTCGGCGATGTAGGCGGGGCCGGGCGCGGCCTCGAAATATTCCCGCAGCTTCCCTTCGATGACGGCGCGGTCGCTCCCCTTCTGGGCCTGCGGGATCGTGCGGTCGGCGTCCATGCGGGCCTGCACCGCGGCGAGCGTTTCCCGGAGGCTGCCCCGCGATGCGGGCCAGGGGACCGCGTTGAGCCACCGGTAGAACGGTTCCTCGGTGAGCCAGGTCGCGCCCTGGTGGGAGAACAGGTACGGCTCGTAGAAATGGAAGGTGTAGAGCAGGGGCGCGAACCGTGCGAGCGCGGCCGGATCGAGGGCCGTCAGGCCGGCAACGAGGCTTCCGCAGGCGCCCGTCGCCACCAGCGTCAGCGCCGGTGCGGCCGCCCGCGCGGCCGTTAAGAGTCCCTCTTGGACCCGGCGCCACGCGAGGGCACCGCAGCCCTGCGGGGGCTCGTTCACCGGCTCCAGGGCCACGCGGTCCGTGCCCTTCCGGGCGCAGAGGCGCGCGAGGTCGCCGACCAGAAGGCGATAGACCGGGAACAGCGGAGCCGTGTCGGAGCCGTAGAACGCGTCCGGCGTGTAGTGGTGGGTCGCGGCGTTCGCCTGGACGTTGACGAGGACCCGCAGCCCGGCCCCGAGCGCCGCATCGATCGCGGCCGACAGGTCGCCGAGGAGTTCGGCGCGCCGGGCGCCCGTGAACGCCACGAACGGCCCCGGATCGAGCGGCAGCCGAACGAAGTCCAGGCCGAGATCGGCGAGCCGGCGCAGGTCCGCGGCGGTGGGCACGGGTCGGTCGGCCTGGAAGGGCGGCCATGCGTAGTCGGTGCGCGGGGCCGGGAACTCGGTGGTGAGCGAAAACCACGGCCAGAGGGCGATGCCCCGGCGCAGGGCGAGCGGTGCGGGCGCGGCGCGAGCGGGGCACGTTGCGGCGCCGGCCACGGCGAGCGTCCCGGCCAGCACGGCCCGCCGGCTCGCCTCTACCATGCCGGACCAGCCGTGGCGCCGGCGGGAGCGTCGGCCCGGGTCGCCGGCATCGGCGGGTAGCCGCCAACCTGCCGCAGCGCCTGCTCGTAGGCGGCCAGGACGTCGTCCCAGCGGAACCGCTCGGCGCGCCGCCGCGCCGCCGCGCGGGCTCCGGCGACCGCGGCCTCGTCGGCGAGCACCTGCTCGATCGCCGCGGCGCAGCCGTCCGGATCCGAGAAATAGAACTGCCCGTCGCCGGCTGTGCCGCGGTTGAACGGGTTGTCGTGCGCGATGACGGCGTTGCCGGCCCACAGCGCCTCGACCAGCGACGGATTGGTGCCACCCACCGTGTGGCCGTGCAGGTAGGCGCGCGCGTGAAACCGCAGGGCTTGCACCTGCTCGGGCTCGTAGATGGCCCCGGGGAACAGCACTTCGGGCGAGGCGGCCGCCTCGACGGCGCGGTGATACGGATTGCCGACCTTCAGCGTGCCGAGCACCACCAGCCGCACGCCTCTGTGCCGGCGCGAGAACGCCTCGACGAGGGTCAGGATGTTGTTGTCCGGCTCGATGCGGGCGATCGAGACGAGATAGCGGTCGGGGACGAGACCCAGCGGCGGCGGTCCGAGTTCCGCGGGCGGGGGATCGCCGCCATAGGGGATCGTCGTGATGGCGCTGCGCGGGCGCCGCCGGGCGAGGTGGTCGGCGATGGCCGGATGGTCGGCGACGAGCCGCTGCGAGGACCCCGCGGCGATCCACTCGCTCGCGTAGAAGAACGCCCGGACGGGCCATGACCATTTCGGACGGCGCCACTCGATCCCGTCCATGTTGGTCAGGATCCGGCCTCCGCGGGCTCGCAGATAGGGCAGGAACGCCGCGCCGTTGTAGCCGAGCACGAGGCAAACGCCGCCGCGGGTCGCGGCATCGCGGACGCAGACGGCGTCGAAGGCGAGGGTCGCGAGGGGACCCCGCAGGCCGACCTCCACGGTGATCAGGTCGATGCCGTTCCAGCGGCGGCGCGACACCCGCTCGCGCACCGTCTCGACCTCGCGCTGGCAGTAGACCCCGACGCGCCATCCGCGGCCGGTCAAGTGAAGCGCGAGACGTTCGGCGAAAGTCTCGAAGCCGCCATGGGCGGCCGGGATCCCGCGCGTGCCAAGAATAAGTAGTTCCGGTGCGCGGTCAGGCATGGAGCTTCCTTTCCGACTTGAAGCCCCTATTGTAAAGTCCAAGCATACGAGCCCAGCCGCCGGCAATTACAACCGCTGGTTGTTGTTTTAAGTAAGTAATCATCTTATGGTACATGGTCCGATACTTGGGACGTCGCGCGTCGCCGATGGCGGGCGAGACCTCGGGGGCGCGCCGCCGGTCATCGCCGAGGGCGGGCGGCAGTTGCGCATCACCTGCGTCCACCAGGGGTTCGAACTTTACGGCTCCGACCGGTGCTTCATCGAGACCGTCCGCACCATCCGGGCGGTCCATCCGACGGCGCGGATCGACGTGGTCCTGCCGCAGGACGGTCCCATCGTGGCCGCGCTGCGTCCCTTCGCCAGCGCCATCGTCATCACGCCGCTCTGGATCCTGAGGCGGAAAAATCTCTGGCGCCTCGCGACCCTGGGCCTGTTGACCCTGCCCGTCGCGGTGCTCCGTGCGCTGCGCCGCATCCGCGCGAGCGACCTGGTCTACATCAACACCACCGTTGTGGCCGACCACCTGCTGGCCGCGCGGCTGGCGCCGGGTCGAAGCATCGTCCACGTCCACGAGATTCCGGAAGGCGCCGTCCTGACGGTGCTCCGCGGGCTGATCCGCTGGAGCGGCGCCAACGTCGTGTTCAACTCGCGCGCCACGGAGCAGGCCTATGCCCTGCCCGAGGGGACGACCGCCCGGGTCGTCTATAACGGCATCGCCGGACCGGCCGGACCGAACCCGGGGGGCTACGACGGGTCTCGCCCGCTCCGGGTGCTGATGCTCGGGCGGATCAGCCGGATCAAGGGACAGGACGTTCTGGTGGAAGCGATGGCCTCCCTGCCGGAGCCTGTGCGCCGGCGGATCGCCCTGCGCATCGTCGGCAGCGCCTTCGAGGACGATGCCCGGGAGCAGGCCCTGCGGGAGCGGATCGGCGAAGCCGGTCTCGCCGATCAGGTGAGTCTCGAGCCCTTCGTGGCCGATCCGGCACCGCTCTATCGCTGGGCGGATGTGGTGACGATGCCGTCGCAGCGCCCGGAATCCCTCGGTCGCGTGGCGATCGAGGCCATGTCTTACGGGGTGCCGCCCCTCGTCACGGCGATCGGCGGCCTGCCTGAGGTGGTGGAATCCGGCAAGACCGGCTGGATCGTTCCCCCGGGTGGCCCGGAGCCGATCGCGGCGGTCCTGGCGGGTCTGGTCGCGGATCCGGCGGGCTGGCGCGGCTTCGGTCGGGCGGCGCGGATGCGCTACGAGACCCAGTTCTCGGAGGCCTCGGCGGCGGAGGGCATCGACGCCATGGTGCGCACGACGCTGCGTCGCCCGCGGGCGACCGACCCGACGCGCGGGGCGGAGATCCCGGCGCGTCCGGCCGCATAGCGACGAACGGCGCGGGACCGGGCTCGGCCGCGGTCATCATCGGCCGCGGCGAAGTGCAGCGGCACAGGTCCAGGCGACACCCCGCGACCGCTCGGGCCTGCCGATGCGTCGGCCGCCCGCGTCACCGCCGGTGCCCGCTTCGACCGTCGGCGTTGTGCGTCCCGCCGACGGATCAGCGGGCCGGCCTCGGCAGGCCACCTTGTGGACGATCCGGTTAGCCAGGATGCAATGCGGCCGCCCTTGGCCGATGAGGCAGGCAGCGCGGATTACCCTGCCCGGTCAGGACGAGGAACGACATGGCGGCCAAACTCGCAGTCCAGGAGACTGCGGATGTCCTGGACTGGGACCGACGGATCTGGGCTTGCCCGGGTGCTAACATCTACTGCAGCAGTCCCTGGGGTACCTACAAGGCCCGGCGCGGCCTGGAGGTGCGGCGCGCGGTCGTCACGGGGGACGGTGAGGACCTCGCCTTCGTCCAGTGGCAGACCCGCCGCAAGGGACCGGCCCGGTTCGTCCACGTCCAAGGCGGACCGCTGCTGACCGATGCCGGAACACGGCGTGCGGAGGCGGTGTTCGCCGCATTCATCGACCATCTGGCCCTCGGCCGCTTCGACGTCTTGGCCGTCGACTATGAGCAGTTCGAGAGCCGGGACGCGACGCTGGCGCTGCTGATGCACGGCTTCACGCCGATGATCGGGGCGCCTGACCACACCCTCGAACTCGACCTGACCCAGGACCTCGACGCCATCCAGGCGGCGATGGAGCAGCGCTGGCGCAAGGCCCTGCGCAAGGCCGAGCGCAACACCGACGTGACCACGCATTTCCTGACGGACCGGGCCGAACGGCTGGCGGCCTTCGACGATTTCACCGCGATGTTCGCGGCCCTGCGCGAGCGCAAAGGCTTCGCCACCACGCTGCAGCCGCAAGCCTATCGGGACATCGCGGCCGAGGACGAGCATCTCCTGTTCCTCGACATTCGCGAGAAGGGACAGCGCATCCTCGTGCGGATCGCGCACCTGTCGGACACCCGCTGCACCGATTTCTACACAGCCTCCAACGAGCGCGCCCGCGCCACCGGCGCCGCGACCCTCGCGGTCTGGCGCTTCGTCGAGCGGGCCAAGGCGGAGGGCTGCCGGACCTTCGATTTCGGCGGCATCGACCCGGCGTCGAACCGCCCCGTCTTCGACTTCAAACGCGGGCTGTGCAGCCACGTCGTCCAGCACAATCCCCTCTGGATCTACAGCCGGTCGCCCGCGGTCCGGAAGCTGGCACCGCTGCTGCTCGCGCTCCGCTGAGGGCGGCGTCCGGTGCGCGGGACGAGCGCGCGACCGGGTTCCGTCACAGGGCACCGATCACGGGCGCCGGCCGTGAACGCCGCGCGAGCCCCTGGAAGGCCGAGACCGACCAGACCAGCGTGGCCACCTCCGAGGCGAGGAGGCCGATGAGCGCAGTGGCGGGGGGCAGCAACAGGAGCGCGGGCACCATCACGGCCATGCCCAGCACCGCACTCGCCACAGCGCCCGCGGTGATGGTCCGGAACGCCGCCGAGGCCTCGAGATAGGCCCGCGGGATCGCGTAGAGGAGCGAGACGGTCACCACCGCCCACACGCCGAGCCCGATCCAGCCCATCGGCTGGTCGGCGAACCGCCCCTTGAACAGGATGTCCTCGATCAGCGGCAAGGCGGCCGCCATCAGAACCCCGTAGACGAGACAGCCGCAGCCGAGCAGGGTTCCGTTGCGGATGACGAGACGGCGGGCGGCTTCGCGCTGACCGGCCGCGAGCAGGCGGCTGATCTCCGGCAGGACCATGTTCAGCAGCGCGCTCGCCGGTATCCGCAGCGGGGCGTAGAGCACGATGGTGGCGGCGATCGGCGCGTAGGCGGCGGGTCCGGCCAGGAGCGCCAGCAACAGGGTCAGGCCCTGGCCCTGCACGGTCAGACTGGTGACGCCGGCGAGCGACCAGGCCAGGGTGCGCCAGATCGCCCGGTAGCGCGCCCGCGACCGCGCATGGAGGGAAAATCGAACCCGCTCTCGAAGCGCCGCATAGGCCACCGCGATCGCCACCGCATGCGCGAGGGCGATGGCCGCGAAGGCCCGATCCAGGAGGGCCGTCCCCTGCCCGTTCAACCACCGCGCGACGAGCAGGCCGCCGCAGACCGCGTAGACCATGTCGCTGAGGCCGGCGATCCGGGGGCGGCCGCGGGCGAGGAGCATGATCCGCAGATAGCTGCGGAAGGCGTAGAGGCCGACGAAGGCCCCGGCCACAAGCGCGCCGAAGCCGATCACCGGGGCCAGGGCCACGCCGACGCCGGCCGCCATGACACCCGAGACCAGAACCGCGCCCGAGCCGAACATCACGTCGTAGCCGCGGGCCGCCGGTCGCCCCAGGCTCCGGGCGACGTGGATCGTCGCTGGGACCGTCACGAGCGCGCGGATGTAGGTGATGCCGACCGCTCCGACCGCGAAGACGATGGCGAACAATCCGTAATCGTGCGCGTCGAGTTCGCGCACCAGCAGGATGTTGAGGAGGAAGTGGAACAGGCTCTGGATCAGCTCGCCCGACAGGATCACGGCGAAGCGACCTGAAAGGGCGGCGCGCATCAGATCGGGCAGCCGGAAGCGGACGGCGCCCGGGACCCGGGGCGTCTCACCGGGACGCGGCATCGTGCTTGGCATGCTGGGGCGGATGATCTCCGGGCGAACGCGCGACCGGCGCGTCGGCTCCCCCATGTAGTCCCGACAATCGGCGCAGCATCCGCATTCCTCCGGTCCGAGCCATATTTTGGAGGTGCGTCTCCGCTCCGTCTCAGGCGAGTCCCGGGAGTGCGGTGCGCAGTGCGGCAATGCAGCGCGCGAGGTCGTCCTCGTGCGCCCAGACATGGGGACTGATGCGCAGAGCACCCGAGCGTTCGCTGACGAAGATCTTGTCCCGGCGCAGACGATCGGCGAGGCCGGCCGGAAGTCCCGCGGGGGGCCGCAACCCGAGGATGTGCGGTGCGCGCAGGCAAGGCGGCGCCGGCGTCAGTCCGAGGGCGGCGCCCCCCTCCGCCAAACGGTCGGTCAGCCCGCGCAGCCGGGCCTTGACCGCCGCAACGCCCCATTCCTCGATCTGCTCCAGCCCGGTCGCCGCCATGCGCAGCGCCACCGGGTCGTTGACTTCGCCCCGGTCGTAGCGGCGCGCGCCCGCGGCGGGAGGCCGGTTTCCGATATTGTCCTCGACCGGCACACCGAGCTGACGGTGCGGGGYGGCGTACAGGAAGGCGAGACCGTAGGGTCCGAGCGCCCATTTGTAGGTCGGGAAGGCCAGAAAGTCGGGGCGCCATCGGGCGACGCTGACCGGAACGGCGCCGACAGCCTGGGTGGCGTCGATCACCAGGGCCGCGCCCGCGGCGTGGACCGCCGGCGCCAGACGATCGAGGTCGATCAGGCCGCCATCGGTCCAGTGCAGCGGCGTGAGGGTGGCGAGGGCGAGCGGCGCCGCACCCGGCCGCGTGATCGCGGCCGCGACGGCGGCGGTCCAGTCTCCGTCCGGCGGACGCGGGACCTCCTCCACAATGAGGCCGGTGCGCTCGGCGAGCCGGTCGAACGCGAAGCGGAGGGACGGGAACTCGTCGGCGACGCGCAGCAGGCGGCCCCCCGGCCTCGGGGCGAGGTTGAGGGCGGCCACCGCCATGGCGTGGCTGACCGCGCCGACGATCGCGACATCGTCCGCGTCAGCCTCGATCAGCCGGGCGGCCGCGCCGCGCGCCCGCTCGGCCCAGACCGGGATCGCCTCCCGGGGATGGTCCCAGGGGCGGCTCTTGGTCAGGATGCCGGCCTCGCCCGCAGCGCGCACGGCCCGCGGCAGCGGCGCCCACGCGGCGGCATCGAGGTAGCAGACATCGTCGGGCACCTCGAAGAGATGACGCTGGCACGGGAGGGCTGCGGTGGATTCGGTAAGCGCCATGGCGGGCGGGAGCCTAGAGGATCGCGCGCACCGCGGCCACGGCGTGGGCTTGATCGCGCGGCGCCGATGCCGCAAGCCGACGCGTCCCAGCCCGCGAGGCCGCCCGTGCCGACCCGCCCGCACCCGTCCCACCCAGCAACGCCATGGGTCGCCTGAACGCCGACTGCTTCGACGCCGCGCCCGCGCCCATGCGGGTCGCCGATGCGGTCGCGCTGATCCGGGAGCGCCTCCCGGTCCTGTCCGGGATCGAGACCGTTCCGCTCGCGGGCGCGGAGGGCCGGGTCCTCGCGGAGGACCTGATCGCGCCCCTCGACCTGCCCCCCTTCGACAACGCTGCGGTGGATGGCTACGCCGTGCGGGCCGCCGACCTCGCCCGAGCGGGCGAGACGCGCCTGCCCCTCGCGGGCCGTGTCCCGGCCGGCCACCCGGCCTCCGATCCTGCGCCCAGTGTCGCGGTGCGGATCTTCACCGGGGCGTCCATGCCGCCGGGAACCGACACGGTCGCGATGCAGGAGGACGTGCGGGTCGAGGGCGGCACCGTGGTCCTTCCCGAGGGTCTCATGCCGGGCTCGCACCGGCGGCGGGCCGGCGAGGACGTCGCCCGCGGCAGCGTGGTGATCCGCGCCGGAACCCGCCTCGGACCGCGGCATTTGGCGCTCGCCGCCGCGTCGGGCGTGCCCGCGCTGCGCCTGCGGAGGCCCCTGACGGTGGCGCTGTTCTCCACCGGCGACGAGCTGACGCCACCCGGCGAACCCCTGCCGCCCGCCGGGATCCACGACGCCAACCGGCCGATGCTCGCCGCGCTCCTGAGGCGGTTCGGCGCGGAGCCGGTCGATCTCGGCATCCTGCGCGACGAACCCGCACCTCTGCGGGCGCGCATCGCGGAGGCCGCCGCGGACCATGACCTGATCCTCACCTCGGGGGGCGTTTCGGTCGGCGAGGAAGATCACGTCCGCGCCGCCGTAGAGGCCGCCGGGGCGCTGACCTTCTGGCGCCTGGCGATCAAACCCGGCCGTCCGGTGGCGCTCGGGACCGTGGCCGGCACGCCCTTCGTCGGGCTGCCGGGTAATCCGGCCGCCGCCTACGTGACCGCCGTCGCCGTGGTCCGCCCCCTCATCCTGCACCTCTCGGGTGCGCGGGACACGGCGCCCGCCGTCACGGTCCGCAGCGGCTTCGACCAGCAGAAGCGGCCCGGCCGACGCGAATACCTGCGCGTCTGCCTGCGCCCGGGACCGGACGGCCTCCCGGAGGCGGTCCCGGCGCCCGGCGGCGCCCTGTCGGGCCTCGCGGCCAGCGACGGGCTGGTGGAACTCGCCGAAGACCTGCGTATGGTCCGAGTTGGCGACGCGCTGCCGTACCGGCCGCACGGGGATCCGGGCGCGGCGCTCGGCTGAGCTGTTGTTCCTGCACGCGAGCCTGTAGAGCCTCGGGACACGCTGCCACGACCTGTCCGAGACCCCGTGCCCCTGCTCGCCGATCGCGCCCCCGCCAAGGTCAACCTGACGCTCCACATCCTCGGCCGCCGCGCGGGCGACGGCTACCACGCGCTCGAGAGCCTCGTCGCCTTCGCGGGGACCGCCGACCGCCTGACCCTAAAAGCCGACGCGCCCCTCGGCCTGACCGTCAGTGGCCCCACCGCCGGCCCGGCCGGCCCCACGGACGACAATCTCGTGCTGCGCGCGGCCCGGGGGCTCGCCGCCCGTCTGCCGGGTCTGCGGACGGGCACCTTCCATCTGGTGAAACGCCTGCCGGTCGCGGCCGGGATCGGCGGCGGCTCCTCGGACGCAGCCGCCGCCCTGCGACTGCTGGCGCGCCTCAACGATCTGCCCGTCGACCACGATGCCGTCGTCGCGGTGGCGCAGGAAACCGGAGCCGACGTCCCGGTCTGCCTCGACCCGCGCGCCCGGATGATGCGCGGCGCCGGCGAGACGATCGGGCCGGCCCTCGGACTCGCGCCGCTGCCGGCGGTGCTGATCAATCCCGGCGTCCCGGTCGCCACGGCCCCCGTCTTCAAGGCGCTGGGCCTCGCCGTCGGCCAGGACCTCGCCGGGGCGCCGCACCCGGCGATCGCGCGGGACATGGGCGCCGACGCCCTGCTGTCGGCGCTGGCCGAGGCCCGCAACGATCTGGAGCCGCCGGCCCTGACCGTGGCGCCGGTGATCGGCGAGGTGTTGGCGGCCCTGCGCGCCCGAGGTTGCCGGCTGGCCCGGATGTCGGGTTCCGGCGCGACGGTCTTCGCACTCTTCGCTGATCGGCGCGGAGCGGTTCAGGCCGCCGCGGCCCTGCGCGCCGCCCATCCCGCGTGGTGGGTGGCGCCGACCTTCCTGCGCTGAGCCGTCCGGAGGGCGCCCCTCAGGCGGGCTTGGCCTCGTAGACCGTGACCACCCCCCGTCCCTCCGGCACCATGACGCGCCAGCACCGGGCCTGCGGCAGGTCGGCGAGATCGATCGCGCGGGCGCGGCCGCTGCCGACCTCGAAGGTCGCCAGGTGGCCGGATGCGTCGCGGCCGCGCAGGTAGGCTCACCCCTCGGCGAGATGCAGCGCGGCCGGCGGGAGGGCGTCGCGCACGAAGGTGCTGTCGGCCAGGGCGCCGCTCGGCACCACGAAGGCGCGCTGGAGGACCAGGACTTCGGCGTCGGCCGCGCGTTCGGCAACGATCCGCAGATGGCCTTCGCCGTCGCGTCGGTTCAGGAGCAGCGCTTCCCGCCGCCCGTCCCGCGTGACCAGCAGAGCGAGATCCGGCCCGTCTTGACCGGCTATCAGGTAGCAACCGCCCGGATCGAGCCGGTCGAGGCTGATGGGTCGCCCGGGCATGCGCGGCGTCATGGTCATGCTCCCGTTCGTGCGCGGCGCGCACCGAGCCCCTTCCGGTAGAACGCGCGGCGCTCGGCCTCGGCCGGCACGACGGTGGCGCGCACCTGCAGCAGGTCCTTGCGGGTCGACAGGCCGACGAGTTCGCCGCTGTGCGGATCCGTGACCGGCAGGTGCCCCTGACCGGCAGCCAGCATCACGTCGATGGCGTGCGAGACCACGTCACCCGGATGGACGGTTGCGAGATCGGCATCGGAGACGCGCTCCCCGAGCGTCCCGTCCTGCGCGTCGCCGTCGCGCTCCTCCAGGGTCCAGCCCAGGGCGTCGCTGCGCGAGACGAGGCCCACGGGACGGCCCGCGCCGTCCACGACCGGATAGGCATGGTGGCTGCCGGTCTCGATGGCGGCGAGCGCTTCCGCCAGGGGCAGATCCGCGTCCAGGGTCTCGACCGTCCGGGTCATCACCGCCTCGACCCGGGCGAGATCGTAGGGATCGATGCCGTATTCCCGCGTCACGTGCTGCCCGCGCCGCGCGATCTTTTCCGTGAGGATCGAGCGCTTGAGGAGCAGCACCGTCACCGCGTAGGCCGCCATGGTGGCCGCCAGGAGCGGCGCCAGGGCCGCGACGTCACCGGTCACCTCGACGGCGAAGACGACGCCGGTGAGGGGCGCCGGCAGCGTGCCGCCCAGCATCGCCGCCATGCCCATCAGCGCCCAGAAGCCGTGAGCGCCCGGCAGGACGAGACCAATCAGCCAGCCCACCGCACCGCCGAGGATCAGGAGCGGTGCCAGCACGCCCCCGGAGGTCCCCGACGACAGGGCGGCGAGCCAGATCACCGCCTTGACCACCAGGATCGTCGCGACGGCGCCAACCAGGAGGTGGCCGGAGAGCAGATCGTGGATCACGTCGTAGCCGACGCCGAGCGCCCGGGGTTCGACGAGGCCGCCGAGGCCGACCACGACGGCGCCGAGGGCCGGCCACCACATCCAGTGCAGGGGCAGCCGGCCGAATCCGTCCTCCAGGGCGTAGACAGCCCGTGTGAGCGCGCCGGAGATCAGCCCGCAGGCGATGCCGAGCGCCGCGCAGGCGGGCAGGCCCCACCACGGCAGGGTCGGGTTGTCGACGAAGGGGAAGAGCGGTCCGGCACCGAACAGGTCAGGCCGCCAGCAAGCCGCCGTCACCGCGCCGACCGCCACCGGAACCAGGCTGCGGGGCCGCCACTCGAACAGCAGGACCTCGACGGCGAGCAGCACGGCCGCGACGGGCGTCCCGAAGATCGCTGTCATGCCGGCGGCGATGAGGTGGAAGAACTGCGCGAACAGCGAGCCGACGGCGCCGCCGGTCACGATGATCGGCCCTTCGGCGCCAAACGGGCCGCCGGTGCTGATCGCCACCGCCGAGGACAGGGGCTTGAGCACGGCCACCTTGGGCGACATGCGGCTGCCGCCGATCAGGATCGCCTCCATCGCCTCGGGGATCCCGTGCCCGCGGATCTTCTCCGAGCCGTAGCGCGCCATGGCAGCGACGATCAGCGCCCCGATCACGGGGATCGCCACCATCCAGAGCTCGGGCGTCGCGCCGGCCAGGGAGGTCAGGGCCGTGTCGAGGCGGTCGTACCACGCGAGATTAGTCACCAGGCCGATGAGGGTGAGCAGGATCCAGGCGGTGCCGCTGGCAGCGGTCCCGGTCACGACCGCCATCCCGGCCAGCGTCAGGACCCTCCGGTCCGCGCTGCAATCCCCCAGCGCCCGACGCAGTGGCTGATCGCCACCGCGTTCCCGATCGGTCCCGCCGCTCATCAAGGTCTCCTGTCCCCAAACCCGTCATTTATGTCGTTATCCGATATATTAAAACACGGCTTTGGGCGATGGGACACGACATGGCACCGAACCCGGGGCATCGTCCGGACGGGAATTCTTCACGAAGGCTGTCATGGCGGCGGATGCGCCCGGGCACTGGGCGATGTCACGCGAGCAATATGCAGCGCTCGCGGATTTCCGGTTCCGGCTCCGCCGTTTCCTCGCCTTCAGCGAGGCCGCGGCGGCCCGGGCGGGTCTGCCGCCGCAGCAGCATCAGGCCCTGCTGACCCTGGCGGGCCATGCCGGACGGGCACCCGCCACGGTCGGCCTGCTGGCGAGCAGCTGCTGATCGCGCCCCACAGCGCCGCCGAGTTGGTCGCCCGGATGGTGGAGGCCGGCCTGCTGTCCAAGACGCGCGCCGTCGAGGACAGGCGGCGAAGCGCGCTCGCGCTCACCTCCCACGCCGAGGCGCTCCTGCGGACCTTGACGGCCGCGCACCTGGAGGAACTGCGCGGGCTCGCGCCCGCATTGGCCGATGCCCTCGCCCCCGTGACGCGTTGACGCATCACCGAGTCGGTCGAAGCGATCCCGCAGGGGACTCGGCATGGGGGACGACAAGGATGTCGCGGACCGCCGCATCAAGCTCTGGCGGTTCTACGCCGAACGCGTCGCCGGCAGCGCGGCCGACGGCGGGCCGTGGCCCTGGGTACGAGTTGTCGCCGCCGGGTTAACCGTGAGGTCGCGTTTCAGCGCGCCCGGGCCACGCAGAACTCGACGGCGCCGATCAGCGCGGCCTTGACCGGTCCGTCGGGGAAGACGTCGAGGGCGGCCCGGGCCTCGGCACCGTAATGGTGGGCGCGGGCCACGGTCTCCTCCAGGGCGCCATGGCGCTGCAGGAGGTCGAGGGCCGTCTCCAGATCGCCGTCGCCGATCTCACCCTGCTGCAGGGTACGCCGCCAGAAGCCGCGCTCGCCCTCGCTGGCCCGGCGATGGGCCAGGACGATCGGCAGGGTGATTTTGCCCTCGCGGAAATCGTCGCCGACGTTCTTGCCGAGTTCCGCGGAGGTGCCGCCGTAATCGAGCACGTCGTCGATCAGCTGGAAGGCGATGCCAAGATTCATCCCGTAGGACCGGGCCGCCGCCTGCTCGGCCTCGGGCCGTCCGGCGAGCACCGGCCCGACCTCGCAGGCGGCCGCGAAGAGCTCGGCTGTCTTGCCGCGGATCACCGCCAGATAGGCGGCCTCGTCGGTCTCCAGGTTCTTGGCGTTGGTGAGCTGCATCACCTCGCCCTCGGCGATCACCGTGGCGGCGGCCGAGAGGATGTCGAGCGCCCGCAGGGAGCCGACCTCCACCATCATGCGGAAGGCCTGGCCGAGCAGGAAGTCGCCGACCAGCACGGAGGCCTCGTTGCCCCACTTGATCCGGGCCGCGACGCGGCCGCGGCGCATGTCGCTCTCGTCGACCACGTCGTCGTGGAGGAGCGTCGCGGTGTGCATGAACTCGACGCTGGCGGCGAGCTTCACGTCGCCGTCGGTCTCGCCCGCATAGCCGCAGAGCTGGGCGCAGGCCAGCGTCAGGATCGGGCGCAGGCGCTTGCCGCCGGAGGCGATCAGGTGGTTGGCGACCTCGGGGATCATCGCCACGTCGGATCCCGTCCGCGACAGGATCGTGGTGTTGACCCGCGCCATGCCGTCGGCCACGAGCGCGACGAGGTCGTTGAGCCCCGCCTCCGCCTCGGGCTTCGGATTCTCGATGGAGAGGGCCATACCCAAGATCCGTGACCTCCAGACCGGTCGCCCCACGGGGGGCGGGCGATCCCTTCGCACGCGCCCCGCGGCGCCGCAACATCGTCCCGGGCTGGATATGGGGTGCCGACCGCGCGGATCGCGCGCGACGAAACCGCCGATCCGGATCTTCACGGGGGCCAACCCGCGATGATCGAGCTGATCCGCGCCAACGATGTCGTGCTGATCGGGTTCGCCCGCTCGGTCCTTGAGGCGGCCGAGATCCCGGTCCTCGTGGCGGACAGCCACATGAGCCTGATGGAGGGCTCGATCGGCGTCTTCGGACAGCGTCTGCTCGTCGCGCACGACCACGAAGCGCAGGCCCGGCGGCTGCTGGCCGATGCCGGGATCGCCCACGAGTTGCGCCAGCCGTGACATCGGAGCCGGACGCCTTCCTCGGCGGCCTCCTGCGCCTGCATCAGCCTCCCAAGGGCGCGCACCGGGCCGGGACCGATGCCGTGCTGCTCGCTCGGCTGCTCGTTCCGGGGGCCGGGGATCGGGTCTGCGATGTCGGCGCCGGGACCGGCGCGGTCGGCCTCGCCTGCGCCGTGCTGGTACCAGGCCTCAAGCCGACGCTGGTGGAGCGAGACCCCGCCCTTGCCGAGCAGGCGCGGGCGAACGCAGCGTGCAACGGGATCGACGCGCAGGTTCTGGTGGCCGACGTCCTCGCCCCGGCAGCGGAGCGCCGCGCCGCCGGCCTCCAGCCGGACGGGTTCGACGTGGTTCTCACCAATCCACCGTTCTTCGCGGCCGGCAGCCACCGCGCGTCGCCCCATCCCGGCCGGGCCTCCGCCCATACCTTTGCGGAGGGTAGCCTGGAGGCCTGGATCCGCGCCTGCACGGCGATCCTGCGGCCCGGGGGCCGTCTCGGGCTGATCCACAGGGCCGACGCGCTCCCGGCCTGCCTGGATGCCCTGAAGGGGCGCTACGGCGGCCTGGCGATCCGCCCGGTCCATGCCCGCGGCGATACGGCCGCGATCCGTGTGCTGATCACCGCGACCCGGGGCAGCCGCGCGGCGGCGGCCCTGCTCCCGCCGCTGGTACTGCACGGTCCCGACGGCCGTTTTACCCCGGAAGCCGAAGCGCTCCATCGCGGCGCGCCCTGGCCGCCGCGCTGACCGGACGGCTCACGCCGCCAGCGCGACAGACTCCGCGACGCGGATGCCGAGGAACCGCTCGACCTCCGGGAGATCCGGAAAGGCGAGGAATTCCGGGCGCAGCGGCTCGGGCAGACCCTCGAAATTGAGGCCCGGAAACGTGTCGGGATGCGGGTAGAGCTGCCAGGACGCCCCGGGCTCGACCGGCGGGAACAGGATCGCAACCTTCTCGGACCCCAGGCGGACGATCCGGGTCGGGCTGTAGGACAGGGTCTCGATGCTCCAGCCGTGGCGGGAATCCCGGCGGGCCTTCATGGTGCGGCGGCTCGTCGCGCGATGCATGGCGGTCTCCTTCGGTGGGGTGAGAACAGGTTCAGGCGGCGCTGCGGCGACCCGATCGTTTCGGCCAGCCGAGCGCCACGAGGCGCGCCTTGGCGTAGTCGCGCACCTCGTCGCGGGTGCCGGGAGGCATCGTCGCCAGCACGGCCTGGGTGTCGCCATCCAGCATCAGGTCGGTGACCGCGTTGATCGTCCCGGCCGCGTCGATGCGGCGCTTGAGGTCGCCCTCGGCCTCGGTGACCTCGTCGAAGGCGGGTGGTTCCTCGAAATCCTCGTCCACCGCCCGGACGGGAATCTGATGGGCGCGGAACTCGTCGGCCTCCTCTTCCGAGTAGACCAGACCGTGTAGCTCGATGAGCTTGAGGATGACGCGGTCCTTCCCGCGCTTCTCGGCCATCGCGTAGACGTAGGCCGCCTGCTTGCCTGAGACGCGGTAGTTCACGTTGACGAGGGCCTCGCCCATCGACCACTCGACGCGGTCGGTCCCGGGCTTCGCGCCGGGCAGGCGGCCGGTCACCAGGATCACGGCCTCGTCCCGCTCGGCGCGGATGACCGTCGGCGGCTCGAACACGATCCCGGCCTGCGCGGCGATGCGCTCCAGGGTCTTGTGGTAGATCACCGCGGTCCCCTGGACGCGCCAGACGTTGCCCCCGAAGGGCTCGCCGTAGCGGACGAGGATGTCGGCGATCTGCTTGTCGGCGGTTCGCATGCGGGCTCGTTCCGGAAAATTTCGACGGCATCATCCACAGGTTTGTTGGATTTTGCTCTTTTGTTCTCTTTTTGTTCGTATCTATATGCGCAATCTGCCCGCCATGCGCAAGGGGTCGTGCGTCGGGTTCGTGGTGCGCGTGCCGCCGCGGCGTCGCGCCTCCGAAGCGCCGGACGGACGCGGCCAGACTTCGCATTGTTGCTGCACCGCACCTTAGGGTAGACCCTTGGCGACGATGTCCGAGACCGCAGCCGCGATGACGCCTTCCCTCTGGACCCGCCTGTCCAATCCCAGCCACTTCATGCGGTGGTCCGGGGTGCTGGTGCCTTGGCTCACGGCCCTGTCGCTCGGCGTCCTGGCGCTCGGCCTGTACCAGACCTTCTTCGTGGTGCCGCCCGACTACCAGCAGGGCGAGACCGTGCGGATCATGTACATCCACGTCCCGGCCGCGTGGCTCGGGGTGTTCTTCTACGGGGCGATGAGCCTGTCGGCGATCGGCACCCTGGTCTGGCGGCACCCGCTCGCCGACGTGGCCCAGCGGGCGGCGGCGCCGATCGGGGCGGCCTTCACGCTGATCTGCCTCGTCACCGGTTCCCTCTGGGGCAAGCCCATGTGGGGCACCTATTGGGTCTGGGATGCGCGGCTGACGTCGATGCTGATCCTGCTGCTGATCTATTGCGGGATCATCGCCCTGTGGCGGACCCTCGAGGATCCGAACCGCGCCGCGCGGGCGGTGGCGATCCTGACCCTCGTCGGCGCCGTGAACCTGCCGATCATCAAGTTCTCGGTGAACTGGTGGTCGACCCTCCACCAGCCGGCCTCGATCCTGCGCATGGGCGGCTCGACCATCGATCCGTCGATGCTCTACCCCCTGCTGATCATGATCGGCGCCGCGACGCTCGGCGGGACGACCCTGCATCTCTACGCGATGCGCACCGAGATCATGCGACGCCGGGTTCGGACGCTCACGATCCGCGAGGCCGAGCGCCTCGACCGCGCCCAGCCGCGCATCACCCCAACACCGGCGCCGATGCCGGTCGGCCAACCGGTCTAGGATCGCGGCGATGGATCTCGGGTCTCACGGCGGCTTCATCCTCGCGGCCTACGTGTTCACGGCGGCCGTGATGGTCGCCCTGGTCGGCAACGCCCTGCGCGACCGCCGGGCGCAGGTGCGCGCCCTGAAGGGCTTCGGCGAGGACCGGCGGTGACCGCGCCCCTCGACGAGACCACCGGACCGGTGCCGCCGGTCCGCCGCTCGCTGCTGCTGATCGTGCCGGCGCTCGCCTTCGCGGCGCTCGCTGCCGTGCTGTTCCTGCGCCTGCGCTCCGGCGTCGACCCGGCCGCCCTGCCGTCCGTGATGATCGGCAAGCCGGTGCCGCAATTCGCGCTGCCCGCCGTCCCGGGGCTCACGGCTGGCGGCGCGCCCGTGCCCGGCCTGTCCAGCGCGGATCTGAAGGGCCAGATCACGGTGCTCAACGTCTTCGCCTCGTGGTGCGCCCCCTGCCAGGTGGAGCACCCGATGCTGATGCGTCTGGCGAAGGAGCCCGGCATCCGGCTCGTCGGCATCGACTACAAGGAGCCGAACCCGGAGGCCGGGCAGCGCTTCCTGGCGCGGCACGGCGTGCCGTTCAGCGCGGTGGGCGCCGATGCCGGCGGCCGGGCGGCGATCGATTTCGGCGTCTACGGCGTGCCCGAGACCTTCATCATCGGGCCGGACGGTGTGATCCGCGACAAGCTCGTCGGCATCCTCACACCGGAGAACTTCGCGAGCGTGCTCACACGGATCCGCGCCGCCGGCAAGGTCGCGGCGGCGCAGTAGGCTTACGCCTCCGGCTGCGGGTTCTTGCGCTCGTAGCGGGTCAGCAGCGGCGTCTGCGCCAGGGCGAACAGCACGGTGATCGGCATGATGCCGAACACCTTGAAGTTCACCCAGAAATCCTCCGTCTGGGTCCGCCACACCAGCTCGTTGAGGGCCGCCAGGACGAAGAAGAACACGCCCCAGCGGAAGGTCAGCTTGCGCCAGCCCTCGTCGGTGAGGCTGAACATCGAATCGAGCACCACCGACAGCAGCGAGCGCCCGAAGGCGAGGCCGCCGAGCAGCACGGTGCCGAACAGGGCGTTCACGATGGTCGGCTTGACCATGATGAAGGTCTTGTCCTGCAGCGCCAGGGTCAGGCCGCCGAACACCACCACCACCACGCCGGACACGAGCGGCATGATCGGCAGGCGCCGCACCATCACGTAGTGGATCGCCAGGGCCACCACGGTCGCCGCGATAAACAGGCCGGTGGCCACGAACAACTTCTGGTCCGGAGCGACGCCGAACTTCTCGGAATAGGCGTTGCCGAAGAAGAACAGCACCAGCGGGCCGAGTTCCAGCGCCAGCTTCACGAGCGGCGGCAGGTGGCGGTGCGGGGGGACGGATTCGATCTGCATACGCTCGATAGGCTCTGGTACGACGCTCACGAGGGGCTGGACGCGTCGAACGGGATTTTCCGGGGTGTGTGGAACGCGGAGCGCGCGATGTCCATGACGTCGCGCACGAAAGCTCGGCGGGCGGCCGCGTCCTAATCCTTCTCCAGCCCGGCGATCGCCCGGGCGAAGTCCCGGGCCGCGAAGGGCTCCAGATCCTCCACGCCCTCGCCGACGCCGATGAAGTGCACCGGCAGGCCGAACTTCGCCGCCAGCGCCACCAGGATGCCGCCCCGGGCGGTGCCGTCGAGCTTGGTCATCACCAGGCCGGAGACCGGGGCCGCCTGCGAGAACAGCTCCACCTGGCTGAGCGCGTTCTGGCCGACCGTGGCGTCGAGGACGAGGAGCGTGGCGTGCGGCGCCTCCGGATCCTGCTTGCGCAGCACCCGGACGATCTTCTCCAACTCGTCCATCAGGCCGGCCTTGTTCTGGAGGCGGCCCGCCGTGTCGATCAGCAGCACGTCGGTCCCGGCGGCGGAGGCCTGCTTGAGGGCGTCGAAGGCGAGGCCCGCCGCGTCGGCACCCTGCGCGCCGCTGATCACCGGCGTGCCGGTGCGCGCGCCCCAGACCTTGAGCTGGTCGATCGCCGCCGCCCGGAACGTGTCGCCCGCCGCCAGCATCACGGTGCGCCCCTCCGCGCGCAGCTTCGAGGCGAGCTTGCCGAGCGTCGTGGTCTTGCCGGCGCCGTTCACCCCGACGGTGAGGATCACGAACGGCTTCTTCGCGGAATCGATCGCCAGCGGCACCGCCACGGGCTCCAGCGCCCGCTCGACCTCCGCGGCCAGGATCGCCCGCACCTCGTCCGGCGAGATGCCCTTCTCGTAGCGGCCCTTGCCGACCGCCTCCGAGACCCGCATCGCGGTCTCCAGGCCGAAATCGGCCTGGATCAGCGCGTCCTCAAGATCCTCCAGCGTGGTGGCGTCGAGCTTGCGCTTGGTGAACAGGCCGGTGACCCGGTCGGACAGGGCCGACGAGGTCCGCTTCATCCCCGAGGTGAGGCGGTTCCACCAGCCCTTGGCCTCCGGCTCGCGGTCCGGCCCGGCGCCGGCGTCGTGGGCGAGGGCCGCGGCGCTGTCGATGGGCTGGATGTCGGGCATCGCCTCGACCGCCGGCTCCCGGACCACATCGCCCGTATCGACCGGGTCGGCCCCGTGCGCGGGGTCGTCGCCGGCGGTGCCGGCCGGCGGGCGCTCCGACTCGCCCTCCACGGGCAGCAGGTCCGCGCCCTCGACCGCGTCCGGGACCGGCTCGCCGGTCTCCTCGGGCGGCAGCGGGACGTGCGCGACATCCTCCGCGGCGGTGGCGAAGTCCGGCTCCCCCTCGGAGGGCGAGGCGGCCTCCGGTGATAGTTCGGCCTCCGGCTTGTCCTCGGGCTTGTCCGCGAGCTGATCCTCGGGTCCGGGCTGGCCTTTGCGCCCGAACAGGCGTCCGAACCAGCCGGGCTTCTCCTCGCTCGCCATGAAATCGCGTCCTCGCCCCACCTTGCCCCGCCGGCACCGACCCTCTAGCCGATCCGGATGTCCAACGCCTTCGACATAGGCGCGCGCCTCCTCTACCGCGATGCCCTGCTGCTCGTCATCGACAAGCCGGCGGGTTTGCCGGTCCATCCCGGTCCCCGCGGCGGCGAGACGCTCACCGACCACCTCGACGCCCTCCGGTTCGGCCTGCCCCGCCGCCCCGAGGCCGCGCACCGGCTCGACAGCGACACCTCCGGCTGCCTCGCGCTCGGCCGCCACGCCAAGGCCCTGGCGCGGCTCGGCAAGCTGTTCTCCGGCAGCGCCATCGACAAGACCTACTGGGCGATCGTAGAGGGCGGCCCCGCGGAGGAGGTCGGCAGCATCGACCTGCCGCTCGCCCGCCGCTCGGACGATCCGCGCTCGTGGTGGATGAAGGCCGACCCCGCGGGCGACCCGTCGCTGACGCACTGGCGGGTGCTCGGCCGCGCCGGCGGGCGGACCTGGCTGGCGCTGAAGCCGGTCACCGGCCGGACGCATCAGCTCCGCGTGCACTGTGCCGCCTCCGGCTGGCCGATCCTGGGCGACGCGATCTACGGCGGGGCCCCGCGGGGCAGCGCCCTGCACCTGCACGCGCGGACCTTGTCGATCCCGCTCTACCCGAAGCGCGACGCGATCACCGTGACGGCGCCGCCGCCGCCACACATCGCCGAGGCCGTCGCGGCGATGGGGGCGTGAGCCGCGGCGCGATCCGGCGCGGGGCTACGGCGCCCGCCTCAATGCCGCGGACAGGCGACGCGGTTCGCACGCGTCCGGCGGAGCATATCGGCAGCGGCAGAGCGCGAMGCGCCCCCTCTCCCGTGCGGGAGAGGGCTGAGGTGAGGGGCGAGAAGCGTCAGGATCGAGCACGCGGTCGACGTGCGGGTCCGTCGAGCTTTCTGCGGATGCCGCACATCCCTCACCCTGTCCCTCTCTCGCACGGGAGAGGGGACCCGCGTCACGGTCGGCCACGCAGGCTCTGTCTCGACGGGAACGGGTAGCGCTAGGCCCCGATCAGCCGCGCGCCGTCGTGGCCGGCGATGGCGAAGTCGTGGAACGTTCCCGCCTCGGCCGCGCCCGGCAACCGCACCGCGGTGAAATCCGGGCTCCGCCCGACGCCGCCGCGCTCCGCCAGCACCGTGAGACGGCGGCCGACCTGGGCGTCGAGGTGCCGGCGCAGGGCGTCGGACCCGGCCTCCCGCAGCCGCGCCGCCCGCGCGCGGATCGCATCCGGCGCCACCGGCGGCATGCGCGCGGCCGGCGTCCCGGGGCGCGGGGAATAGGGGAAGACGTGCAGGTGCGTCAGGCCGCATTCCGCCACGAGGGCGAGGGAGCGGGCGAACTGCGCCTCCGTCTCCGTCGGGAATCCCGCGATCAGGTCGGCGCCGAACACCATGTCGGGCCGCAGCCGCCGCACCGTCGCGCAGAAGCGGATCGCGTCGGCGCGCAGGTGCCGGCGCTTCATGCGCTTGAGGATCAGGTCGTCGCCGGCCTGCAGCGACAGGTGCAGGTGGGGCATCAGCCGCTCCTCCTCGGCGATCGCCGCCAGCAGGGCGTCGTCGGCCTCCACGGAATCGATGGAGGAGAGCCGCAGGCGCGGGAGGTCGGGCACCGCCCGGAGGATCGACCGCACGAGGCCACCCAGCGACGGGGCCGGGCCGGCGAGATCCCGGCCGTAGGCGGTGAGGTCGACGCCGGTGAGCACGACCTCGCGGCCGCCATGTGCCACGAGGGTCCGGACCTGCGCGATCACGTCGGAAGCCGACACCGAGCGCGAGACGCCGCGGCCGAACGGGATCACGCAGAAGGTGCAACGGTGGTCGCAGCCATTCTGCACGGGCACGAAGGCGCGGGTGTGCCCGGCCATGGCTTCGATCCGCGTCGGCTCGGCCACCCGCGCCGCCATGACGGCGCCCGGGCCGGTCGCGGCCGACGACCAGCCGTCGGGCCGCAGCTTCTCGGCGTTGCCGACGAGGCGGGCCACCTCCGGCATGGCCGCGTAAGCCTCCGTCTCGACCTCGGCGCCGCAGCCGGTGACGACGATCTCGGCCCCGGGCCGTTCCCGCGCGATGCGCCGGATCGCCTTGCGGGCCTGCCGCCCGGCCTCGGCCGTGACCGCGCAGGTGTTCACCACCACGCGGTCGCGCCCGTCCGCCGCCGCGTGAGCCCGCAGCGCCTCGGACTCGACGGTGTTGAGGCGGCAGCCGAAGGTGAGGGTCTCGACCGCCATCAGGCCGCGCTGTCGAACAGCTCCGGCGCCAGGGTCCCCTCGGCGACGAGCGCGACCGGGCCGGTCATCAGGACGTGGTCGTCGGCGCGCCACTCGACGAACAGTTCGCCGCCCGGCAGCGCGACGCTGGCCTGCCGGCCGATCATCCGGAGGCGCGAGGCAGCCACCACGGTGGCGCAGGCGGCGGTGCCGCAGGCGAGCGTCAGCCCGGCGCCGCGCTCCCAGACGCGCAGCTTGATCGTCTCGCGGCCCGTCACCTGCGCCACCGAGATGTTGGCGCGCTCCGGGAACAGCGGATGATTCTCCAGCATTGGGCCGATCCGGGCGAGATCGAAGGACCCCGGATCCTGCTCCACGAAGAACACCGCGTGCGGGTTGCCCATGTTCACGACGGCCGGCGAGTGCAGGATCGGATCGTCGATCGGGCCGATCTGCAGCTCGATCCGGCGCGTGTCGGGGAAGGGCTCCGACAGGGGGATCTCGTCCCAGGCGAGCCGCGGCCGGCCCATATCGACCGTGAAGGCCCGCTCCGAGACGCGGCGCACGCCCAGCAGGCCGGCGGGAGTCTCCAGGGTCAGCCGCCCGCCCTCGGCCGGCCGGGCCATGGCAGGGTCGTCGAGCATCGCGTAGGCGACGCAGCGCGTGCCGTTGCCGCAGGCGCCCGATTCCGAACCGTCGGTGTTGTAGATTCGCAGGAACGCGTCCGTGCCCGGGCTCACGGGATCGTGCAGGACCATCAGCTGATCGAAGGCCGAGGCGGGATCCTGGGCGATCGCCCGCGCCTCCTCGGGCCGCACCGTCGCGACGGAGCCGCGCAGGTCCAGCACCACGATCGCGTTGCCGGCGCCGTGCATCTTCAGGAAGCGTCTGTGGGCGAGTGCGCTCATGCGGTCCCGCAGGTGAGGAAGGGGCCGGCTATATCGCAAAAGCGACCGCCCGACGCGAGGGGTGCAGCGGCGTGGCAGATGCGCCGCACCCGCGGCTCTCGTCCACGGCGCCCTCGCGGGCCGTCCCGTTCGCCACTAGGTTACGCGGCGGGAGCCCGCGCGATCATCCGCGGGCCTCGACCGGAGCGCCGCCCGTGATCCGCCTTCGTCCGCTCGTTGCCCTCTCGACCGCCCTCGTGCTCGCGTCGGGCGGTCCGATCGCCGCGCAGCAGCAGCCCGCGCCGCCGCCGTCCGCGGCGCCCGCGCCGGCCCAGACGAACCCGCTGCCGACCACGACGGCGCCGAACCCGGTGGCCGACCCGAACAAGAGCGCGGCCCCGGCCCCGCAGCAATCGGTGGCCCCCCCGCCCGCGGGACAATCCGCCGTGGGAACGCCCGCGCGCCCGACGCTCATCGACAAGGCCGGCGAGCCGGGCGACGTCGACGAGGTCACCCTGCCGGCCAAGCCCGCCGCGATCCTGTCGGGCAAGACCAAGTGGGAGGAGGCCGTGCCGAACCTGAAGCAGGCCTTCGCGCGGATGGAGGCCGACCTCGCCAAGCTCGGCGTCGCGCCGGCGGGCCGGCCCTTGGCGGTCTTCACCCGCACCGACGACGACGGGTTCGAGTTCGAGGCGATGATCCCCGTGGCGGCCGCGCCCAGCCCGGCGCCGGCCGAGACCGACGGCCTGCGCTTCGGCACGACGCCCTCCGGCAAGGCGCTGCGCTTCGCCCACAAGGGCTCCTACGAGTCGATCGACAGCACCTACGAGACGCTGACCGCCTATCTCGACGCCAAGGACATCGTCGTGCAGGACCGGTTCGTCGAGGAATACGCCACAGACCTCAAGGACGGCACCGACGACAACCTGGATGTGAATATTTATGCGCTAGTGAAGTAGGCGACCGCCATCCGGCGCGGGCGTGCGGCGCCCTTCTGCTCCGACGATAGCTTCAGGATCGGGCGCGGGTCCCCTCTCCCGTGCGGGAGAGGGAACAGGTCGCGCGTCGCCGCCGGCCGTGCTCTCCGCCGGAAGCGTGCGAGCCCGGCAGGCGGACAGATCGCCGCTGCCTCGAACTGCCAGGAACAGCGATACGGGCTCGCGGATTCGCCCGACATGCCCGCCGCCGATCTTAGAACCGGGACCGCCCCGCATCCGCGCCGCAAGCCGGCCCCCGCCGTCACGGATCCCGCCCTCGCCGAGAAGGCGCTCGCGGTCCATGCCCGGCTCTGCCCGGTCTACGGCTGCCCGATCCCGTACTTCCACAGCCTGGATCCGGTCAGCGAACTCATCTCTTCGCTCCTGTCGCACCGGACCCGCAACGCCGAGTCCGGCCGGGCCTTCAAGGCCCTGCGCGCGCGCTTCACCGACTGGGAGGCGGTGATCGACGCGGAGGTGCCGGAGATCGAGGCCGCCATCGCGGGCGTGACCTGGCCGGAGCTGAAGGCGCCGCGCATCCGCGACGTGCTCCGGGCGCTGCGCGCCCGGTGCGGCAGCCTCGACCTCGCCTTCCTGGCCGACATGGAGGTCGAGGCCGCGCGGGCGTGGCTGCAGGCGATCCCGGGCGTCGGGCCGAAGACCAGCGCGGCGGTCCTGTCCTTCTCCACCCTGCGGATGCCGGCCCTGCCGGTGGACAGCCACCATCACCGGGTCGCCCAGCGCCTCGGGCTGATCGGCGGGCGGGTCGATGTCGGCCCGGCGCACCAGATCCTGCGGGCGCAGCTCCCCGCCGACTGGAGCGCGCAGGATCTCTACGACAATCACGAGATCCTGATGCTGCACGGCCAGAAGGTCTGCCATCATCAGCGCCCGGCCTGCGGGCGCTGCGTGCTGGTCGACCTCTGCCCCAGCGCGAAGCTGCCCACGCGGGAGCCGTGAGCGCGTCCTTGACCATTCCGGCCTACGGGTGCGAGTAACCCCGCGCCCGGACGGCGCGGAGCCCCGGTCTTCCCTTGCTCAGGATCGGCGCCGATGGCCGCGTTCACCGAATTGGTCTTCTCGGGCGTCCAGCCCACCGGCAACCTGCATCTCGGCAACTATCTCGGGGCCGTGAAGCGCTTCGTGGAGATGCAGGCGCGCGACGCGCAGTGCCTGTACTGCGTGGTCGACCTGCACGCGATCACCGTCTGGCAGGACCCTGAGGCACTGCGCGGCCAGATCCGCGAGGTCACGGCCGCCTTCCTCGCCGCCGGCATCGATCCGAAGCGGTCGATCGTGTTCAACCAGAGCCAGGTGCCGCAGCACGCCGAGCTCGCCTGGGTGTTCAACTGCGTCGCCCGCCTCGGCTGGCTGAACCGCATGACCCAGTTCAAGGAGAAGGCCGGCAAGGACCGGGAGAACGCCTCGATCGGCCTCTACGACTACCCGGTCCTGATGGCCGCCGACATCCTGGCCTACCGGGCGACGCACGTGCCCGTCGGAGAGGACCAGAAGCAGCACCTGGAGCTGACCCGGGACATCGCCCAGAAGTTCAACACCGATTTTTCGGGCTCGATCGCCGCGCACGGCCACGGCGACGCGTTCTTCCCGATCACCGAGCCGCTGATCGGCGGCCCGGCCGCCCGGGTCATGTCCCTGCGCGACGGCACCAAGAAGATGTCGAAGTCGGACCCGTCCGACAATTCCCGCATCAACCTCACGGACGACGTGGACGCCATCGCCCAGAAGATCCGCCGGGCCAAGACCGATCCGGAGCCCCTGCCCTCCGATGTGGCGGGGCTGAAGGAGCGGCCCGAGGCCGACAACCTCGTGGGGATCTACGCCGCGCTCGCCGGCATCACCCGCGAAGAGGTGCTGCGCGATTACGGCGGGGCGCAATTCTCGGCCTTCAAGCCGGCGCTCGCCGACCTCGCGGTGACGAGCCTCGCGCCGATCGCCGGGGAGATGCGCCGCCTCACCGCCGATCCGGGCCATATCGACGCCGTGCTGGCCGATGGCTCCGCCCGGGCCGAGATTATCGCGGCGCAGACGCTCGATGCGGTCAAGGACATCGTCGGCTTCGTCCGGCGCGGTCCGAGCCTCCAGGCGGTGCGGTGACCGTCCGGGCGCTGGTCTTCGACGTCTTCGGGACGCTGGTCGACTGGCGCTCCGGCGTCGCCCGCGAGGCGGCTCGGCTGCTCGCGCCCCTCGCGCCGGACCTCGATGCCGGCGCCTTCGCGGACGCGTGGCGGGCGCGGTACAATCCCTCGATGGAGACGGTGCGCTCCGGCGCCCGACCCTACGTCGACCTCGACACGCTCCAGGCCGAATCGCTGCCCGACGTGCTGGCGCAGTTCGGCATCGCGGGCGTCTCCGAGGCCGTGCGGGGCGAGCTGGTCCAGGCGTGGCACCGGCTCGACGCGTGGCCCGAGGTGCCGGACGCGCTGCATCGCCTGCGCGAGAAGCACCTCCTGGCGCCGAACTCCAACGGGCCTGTCCGGCTGATGGCCGACCTCGCCCGCCGCAACGGCCTGATCTTCGACGCCATCCTCGGCGCCGGCTATTCCCGCGACTACAAGCCGAAGCCGGCGCTCTACCGCGACGCCGTCGCGGCCTTCGGCTTCGCGGCGGGCGAGACCATGATGGTCGCCGCCCACGCGAACGACCTCGCGGCGGCCGCGAGCCACGGGCTCGCCACAGCCCACATCGCCCGCCCGCACGAGCATGGCCCGGCCGGCGGCGAGACCGCGCCGACGGTGCCAGTGACCCACGCGGCGCGGGACCTGGCAGACCTCGCCGACCGGCTCGGCTGCTGAACGGATCGGACAAAAGGGTGTGATGGCCGACTGGAACCCCGCCCTCTACACCCACTTCGAGGACGAGCGGACCCGCCCCGCCGCCGAGCTCCTCGCCCGCGTGCCCCTCGACGCGCCGCGTCTGGCCGTCGATCTCGGCTGCGGGCCGGGCAATTCCACCGCGCTGATCGCGGCGCGCTATCCGGACGCCGAGGTGATTGGCCTCGACACGTCGCCCGCCATGCTGAAGAGCGCCCGCGCCCGCCTGCCCGGCCTCGCCTTCGCGCAGGCCGACGCCGCGACCTGGGTGCCCGAGCGCGCCCCGGACCTGATCTACGCCAACGCCGTCCTCCAGTGGCTGCCGGACCACGCGAGCCTGCTGCCGCGGCTGTTCGGCCTCCTCGCCCCGGGCGGCGTCCTCGCCGTGCAGATGCCCGACAACCTCTCCGAACCCACCCACCGCCTGATGCGCGCGGTCGCGGCGGACGGCGCCTGGGCGGCCGCGATCGGCGGCCCGGCCATTGCCGGCCGCCTCGGGCGGATGCTGGAACCCGCCGCCTACTACGACCTGCTGGCGCCGCGCGCCGCCGAGGTCGATGTCTGGCGCACCGCCTACCACCACCGCATGGCGGACGCCGCCGCCATCGTGGAGTGGGTCAGCGCGACCGGGCTCCGGCCGTTCCTCGACCCGCTGGATGCGGAGAAGCGGGCCGGCTTCCTGGCGGCCTACACCCGCGCGATCGACGCCGCCTACCCGCCGCGCAGCGACGGGCGGCGCCTGCTCGCCTTCCCGCGGGTGTTCATCGTGGCGCGGGCGCGGTAGCGGCTCAGGCCTCGCCGCGGGCCATCAGCGCCTCGTACTCCGAGACTTCCAGCCGGCCCTCCTGGGCGACGCGGGCCTTGTCGGCGTCGCTGATCACGTCGCCCGCGAGGTCGAGGCGCTTCCAGGCGGCGAGCGGGGTCTCGCGTCCGGGCCGCGGCACGTACTTGTTCTGCTCGAGCTTCCGGTACTTGTGGATGTAGCGCGGGCAGTTGATCCAGATCTTCGTCACCGCGACCTTCACGAGGTACTTGGCCTCGGTGTATTCGGCCATCAGGGCGTCGTCGCGCAGCAGCGTCGCGTGGCCCTGCACGCGGATGCGGTGCGGCGTCTCGAAGTCGATGAACAGCAGGCCGACCTTGGCCTGACCCTCGATGTTGCCCATCGAGTAGAACATGCCGTTGCCGTCGAAGCCCGGGAACACCAGCGTGCCGGGGTCGAGCACCTTCACGAAGCCGGTGGGGCCGCCCTTGTAGGAGACGGTCGGCATCCCGTCCGGATCGACGGTCGAGAGGAAGAACATGTCGCGGGAGCCGATGAAGGCGGCCTCGTCCGGCTGGATGCTCTCGTGGACCCAGTCCTCGTCGAGGCGCACGGCGAGCTTGGTGGTGCCGAACTCCTCCTGCAGCGCCCGGTGCGCGTCGGAATAGAGCGATGCCATGGGTGTCCTCTCCGCGTGCCGGTCCTCGTAGGGGTGGGACCGCTGCGGGGCTTATGGTCATGAGGGTCGCCTTCGGCAACCTGGGCGTTGGGCGGGTGATCCTGCCTGCCCAGACACAATATGGCGCGGCCAGACGGGCCAGCCGTGAGACCGTTCACGCGCGCCCCTTTCCCGGGCGCAGGGAGCGTCAGCGGAATGCGACCCGGGATCCAGCGAGAGACTTCGCGAAGCGTCTGCCTGCAACAACCTGTGCCGCTTTCGCGGCGCTTCTTGTGCTGGTTCCCGGATCACCTTCCACTGCGTTTCAGGCGTCCGGGAAAGGGTGCGCCACGGAAAAGAGCAAACCCGGTCACGCCTTCGCGTGACCGAGCCCCTGACGGCCGAGCGAAGCCCGGCCGCGTCGTCATCCGAAGCGATCAGTTGCGGGTCTTGTCGACCAGCGCCTTCTCGGAGATCCACGGCATCATGCCGCGGAGCTTGGCGCCGACCTCCTCGATCGGGTGGGCGGCGAGCTTGGCGCGGGTCGCCTTGAACGAGGTCTGGTTGACCTTGTTCTCCAGCATCCAGTTGCGGGTGAAGGTGCCCGACTGGATGTCGTTCAGCACGCGCTTCATCTCGACCTTGGTCTCGGGCGTGACGATGCGCGGGCCGGTGACGTACTCGCCGTACTCGGCCGTGTTGGAGATCGAGTAGTTCATGTTGGCGATGCCGCCCTCGTAGATGAGGTCGACGATCAGCTTCACCTCGTGGAGGCACTCGAAATAGGCCATCTCGGGGGCGTAGCCCGCCTCGACCAGGGTCTCGAAGCCGGCCTTGATCAGCTCGACGAGGCCGCCGCAGAGCACGGCCTGCTCGCCGAACAGGTCGGTCTCGCACTCCTCCTTGAAGGTTGTCTCGATGATGCCGGCGCGGCCGCCGCCATTCGCCGAGGCGTAGGACAGGCCGAGGTCGTGGGCGTTGCCGGACGCGTCCTGCGCGATGGCGATCAGGGTCGGCACGCCGCCGCCGCGGAGGTACTCGGAGCGCACGGTGTGGCCCGGACCCTTCGGGGCGACCATAAGGACGTCGAGGTCCTTGCGCGGCTCGATCAGGTTGAAGTGGACGTTGAGTCCGTGGGCGAACAGGAGCGCGGCGCCCTGCTTCATGTTGCCCTCGAGGGACTCGCGGTAGATGTCGCCCTGCAACTCGTCGGGGGTGAGCATCATCACCACGTCGGCCCACTTGGCGGCCTCGGCGACCGACAGGACCTTGAAGCCCTCGTGCTCGGCCTTCTTGGCGGTGGCGGAGCCTTCGCGGAGCGCGATGACGATGTCCTTCACGCCGGAATCGCGCAGGTTGAGCGCGTGGGCGTGGCCCTGGCTGCCGTAGCCGACGATGGCGACCTTCTTGCCTTTGATCAGGTTCAGGTCGGCGTCGCGATCGTAATACACCCGCATGTCTGTCTCCTCTTAAGTTCGGTGTTTCGGGTCGGGGTTGGCCCGGCCGTAGAGGGCCAGGAACTGCTCGACGGCGCGGCCCGCATCGCGCCGGATCTCGGCCCCGTCGAGGTCGAGGGTCTCGCCGAGCAGAAGGCGAATCTGGATATCCCGGCCGACGAGGCCGAAGAAGGTGCGGAAGGCGGCCTCGCTGTCGGCGAAGGTGAGCAGGCCGGCGGCGCGCCCCGCCTCCAGCACGGGCTTCACCCGCTCGCCGATGGCGAAGCGGCCGTTCGCGAGCACGATGCCGCCGAGATTGCTCTTGCGCGTGCCCGCATGCGCGATGGCGATGCGGTTCAGCGCCACCGAGGTCGGGCCGGTGATGACCTCCAGCCACGTCACGGCGAAGTCCTGCAGGCGCTCCCGCAGGGTCGCGCCGTCGAGCACCTGAGCGCTATCAGTCCCGGCATGGACCCGGGAGGCTTGCCAGCGCACCGTCGCGGTCAGCAACCCGTCCCGGTCGCCGAACCACTTGTAGAGCGTCTCCTTCGAGCAGCTCGCCCGGCGCGCAACCGCGTCCATGGTGAGCTGCTCGCCGTCCTCGACCATCAGGCCGAGCACGGCGTCGAGCACCGCCTGCTGGCGTGCCGACGGGGCGTCCTGCTCTGCTGTGGCGCTGGCCTGCATCATCGCGAATTGCGTACCGTACCGTACGGTACGCGCTGTAGGCCGATTCGACGGCCGCGGCAAGAGGGCCGCGACCGGACGCCGTCAGCGCGGGAGCGGCAGCCCCTCGCGGGCGAAGACGGCCTGCACGGCCGGTCGCTCGGCGACGCGGCGCGCATGGCTGGTCCACGCCGGGAAGCGCCCGGCCATGTCGAACCGAAGCACCGGGCCGTTGGCCCAGAACCAGAAGACCGTCAGGTAGGCATCGACGACGCTGAAGCGGTCGCCCACGGCCCAGCCGCCGTGCGAGAGGCGCACCTCGGTCATGGTGGCGAGATCCGCGTAGGTGTTGGCGGCCTTGGCCTTGATGCCGTCGAAGGCGCTCTCGTCCTCAGTGTAGCGCTCAGGGCGGCGGACATGGGCGTAGGTGATGTGGTGGTTGCAGGCGAGCCAGCCGAGCCACTCGTCGGCGGCGGCCTGCTCGCGGAGATCCGTGGGCCACAGCGCCTTGTCCGGCACCTGACGGGCGACGTGGCGCATGATGGCCGCGCACTCGGTCAGTACCCAGCCGTCCTCGGTCAGCGCCGGCACGCGGCCGCGGTCGTTGATGGACAGGTATTCCGGCCGCCGCTGGTCGCCCGCGGCGAGATCGAGCTTGACGCCCTCGTAGGGCAGCCCGGATTCCTCCAGGATGATGTGGGCGGCGAGCGAGCAGGCGCCGGGGGCGTAGTAGAGGGTGCGGGCGGTCACTGTGACTCCTGGTTGGGGTACGGCGCGAGCGGTGGGACGACCGCAATCCCGATCAACTCATGAAGCTTGATACGGATGGCGAGCAGAACTTCGTCCGTTACAGCTCCAACACGACGGAAGCCGCGCTTGGCGCGATCGAGACACCGGATCTGATCGGTCAGGACGGCGCCGGAGACCGCGAGGCCGGGCGGCAGGATGACCTTGGTCGGCCACGGTTTCACGTTGCCGGTGATCGGGCAGACGATGGCCGTTGCGTTCAGCCTGTGGAAGTCTCTGCTCGATACGACAACGGCCGGTCGCACGCCATCCTGCTCGCGGCCCAGGCTCGGCCTGAGATCAACCCAGACGAGGGTGCCGGCTTCAAGCGGTTCGGAATCAGTCGTCACGGATGATCTCTGAACCGACATCCGGTCCCCAATCGACCAGTTCCGGTCGATGCGAGGGGCCGAGGCGTTCCATCTCGGCGATCATCTCGGCGAGCGTCATGACGGGCTCCCCGTTCACGACAGGGCGCGGCGCGGGCGAGCTTGCCCTTTTCACCTCTACGGTCGTGCCTTCACGGACGCCGAGTTCTTCGGCCTCCACGGGCGTGAGCTTGATGGCGAAGTCATCGCCCCACCGGACGACCTTGGCTTCCATCGCAATGCCTCCCTTGCGGAGACCACATCATAGCAGACGTGATCGGCCGTTGAGGAGCGTACATGCAGGGACGATCGCCCGTCCGACGTCGACAGGTGTAGGCAAGACCGTCCTGCGAGACCTACAGCGGCTCCGCCCCGCGCCCCATCGCGGAGATGCCGGTCCGGCAGATCTCCACCAGCCCGATCACGCTCATCAGGCGCACGAACCGGTCGACATCCTCGGTGGCGCCGGTCAGCTCGAACACGAAGGAGTTGAGCGTGGCGTCCAAAGTCTTGGCGCCGAAGGCGGCGGCGAGACGTAGCGCTTCGCTCCGATGCTCGCCCTCGCCCTTCACCTTCACGAGGCAGATCTCGCGCTCGAGGGCGTTGCCCTGGAGCGTCAGGTCCACGACCCGGTGCACCGGCACCAGCCGGTCGAGCTGCGCCTTGATCTGCTCGATCACGGCGTTCGTCCCGGTGGTCACGATGGTGATGCGCGAGATATGGCGCGCCTCCTCGGTCTCGGAGACGGTCAGGCTCTCGATGTTGTAGCCGCGACCGGAGAACAGACCCGAGATGCGGGCGAGCACGCCGGGCTCGTTGTCGACGATCACCGCCAGCGTGTGCCGGTTCACCGGCTCGACGCGGACGGCATCGGGGTAGTGGGTGTTCATCGCGTTCATCGCCGGCCTCGTCCTCGTCGCTCGACCCATCGCCGCCGCAGCGGCGGATCGCGGCCCGGCGGTGACGCCGGGCCGCCCGTCCTCACACCAGCATCTTGCCTTCCTCGGAGATCACGTCGCCGAGCTCGACGCCGGTCTCGCCGAGGTAATCGGACAGGAGCATCTCGTTGTGCGCCTTGCCCGATGGGATCATCGGGAAGCAGTTCTCGGTCTTGTCGACGATGCAGTCGAAGATCACCGGGCCGTCATGGGCGAGCATCTCGGCGATGGCGCCGTCGAGGTCGCCCGGCTTCTCGCAGCGCATGCCCTTGGCGCCGTAGGCCTCCGCCAGCTTGACGAAGTCCGGCAGGCTCTCCGAGTAGCTCTGCGAGTAGCGCGAGCCGTGAAGCAGCTCCTGCCACTGCCGGACCATGCCCATGTACTCGTTGTTCAGGATGAAGACCTTGATCGGCAGGCGGTACTGCACCGCCGTCGACATCTCCTGCATGTTCATCAGGATCGAGGCCTCGCCGGCGATGTCGATCACGAGCCCGTCCGGATGCGCGAGCTGCGTGCCGATCGCCGCCGGCAGGCCGTAGCCCATCGTGCCGAGGCCCCCGGAGGTCATCCAGCGGTTCGGCTCGTCGTACTTGAAGTACTGGGCGGCCCACATCTGGTGCTGGCCGACCTCGGTGGTGATGTAGGTCTCGCGGGCCTTGCAGGCCTCGTAGAGGCGCTGCACGGCGTATTGCGGCTTGATGATCGTGCCCGACGGCCAGTAGGCGAGGCAGTCCCGCGCCTTCCAGGTGCTGATCTTCTGGGACCACGATTCGAGGTTGGACTTCTCGGGCCGCGACGGCAGGGCGCGCCACGCCTCCAGCATGTCGGCCAGCACCGAGGCGCAGTCGCCGACGATCCCGATATCGACCTTGACCACCTTGTTGATCGAGGAGGCGTCGACGTCGATGTGGATCTTCTTGGAGAAGGGCGAGAACGCGTCGAGCCGGCCGGTGATCCGGTCGTCGAACCGGGCGCCGACGCAGATCATCACGTCGCACTCGTGCATCGCGAGGTTGGCCTCGTAGGTCCCGTGCATGCCGAGCATGCCCAGGAACTTCTCGTCCGTACCCGGATAGGCGCCGAGGCCCATCAGCGTCGAAGTGATCGGGAAGCCGGTCTCGCGGACGAGCTCGCGCAGCAGGCGGGAGGCCTCCGGACCCGAGTTGATCACGCCGCCGCCGGTGTAGAAGACAGGCCGGCGCGCGGTCGCCATCAGCTCGACGGCCGCGCGTATCCGGTCGGAATCGCCCTTCACGGCCGGGCGGTAGGTCTTGTGGCTCGCGATCTCCGGGCGCTCGTAGAGGCCGGAGGCGAACTGGATGTCCTTGGGCAGGTCGACGACGACCGGACCCGGCCGGCCATTGGCGGCGACGTAGAACGCCTCGTGCAGGATGCGCGGCAGGTCGTCGATCGATTTGACCAGGTAATTGTGCTTCGTGCAGTGGCGCGTGATGCCGACCGTATCGCATTCCTGGAACGCGTCGGTGCCGATCAGGTGCGTCGGGACCTGGCCGGTGATGCAGACCAGCGGGATCGAATCCAGCATCGCGTCGGTCAGCCCGGTGACGATGTTGGTGGCGCCGGGACCCGAGGTGACGAGGACGCAGCCGACCTTGCCGGACGAGCGCGCGTAGCCCTCGGCCGCGTGGACGGCGCCCTGCTCGTGGCGGACGAGGATGTGCTTGACGGCGTTCTGGTGGAAGAGCGCGTCGTAGATCGGAAGTACGGCGCCACCCGGATACCCGAACAGCGTGTCGACACCCTGATCCTGGAAGGCCCGGATGACCATCTCGGCCCCGGTCATGACCTCGCCGCTCATGCTCGTCTCCTCGCGCTCTCCGGAGCCACCGCGGTCCTCAGACCGCCGCCTTGCCCCGCCCTCTCCCACCGCACCCTCGTCATGCGGGGCGGTCCCCGCCTCGCCCGAACGTGCCGTCCGCTTCGGTATCCCGTCTGCGCCGGTCCCGCTCCGTCCTGAAGCGGGCAATAAAAAAGGGTCCCGAGGGACCCTGCATGCGCCACCACTCGGATTGCGGCCCTATCTCAGGGCCGCCCCGTCGGTGACGCTACCGCTACAATAAGGATCGTGGTCATCGGATATCCGAACTCGCCTCGCGGCGGCCAGCGATCCGATTTGGATCGACACCGGTCGCGCGTGAAGTGTTGGGCCTCATAGCGGAGCATGTGAGGCTGGTCAACGCGTTCGTCAGGCCGGGCGCGCGGTTTCTATTCCCGGCGCTGCTCACGCGAGCGGCGGCGGGTAGCGCCGGACCCAGTTGCTCGCGGCGTCGTAGGCCGCGCCGAGCTGCAGGCAGGCGAGTTCGCCGTGGTTGGGGCCAACGATCTGGATGCCGGTGGGCAGACCGCTTTCTCCGAAACCCGCCGGCACATCGAGGGACGGCAAGCCGGACATCGTCACCGGGATCGTGATCTGCATCCAGCGGTGATAGGTGTCCATCGCCTGCCCGCCCACCGTCTCGGGCCAGCGCAACGCTTTGTCGAAGGGAAAGACCTGCGCGCTCGGCATCACGAGGTAGTCGTAGGCCTCCGCGAAGCGCCGCAGGGTCTCGTACCAGCGCGTGCGGCCCTCCAGGGCCGCGATGATCCGATCGGCTCCGAGGGCGAGCCCCCGCTCCACCTCCCAGGCGGCCTCCGGTTTGAGCAGAGCCCGGTGGCGGGGCTCGTCGTAGAACGGACGGAGCGCCGCCGCGACCGTCAGGGCGCGGAGCACCAGCCAGTCCTGCCAGAGTTGCTCCATGTCGAAGCGCGGCACCGCCTCCTCGACGCTACAGCCGATCTCCACGAAGGTGGCGAGCGCGGAGCGACCGAGGTCGAGCACGCCGGGATCGAACGGGATCTGGCCTCCGCAATCGCCGAGCCACGCAATTCGGGTCCCGCGGAAGTCCCGGGCGAGGGGCGTCGCGAAACCGGACGGGTCCTGGCGGATGGCGTTCGGGCAACGCGGATCGTAGCCTGCCTGGACGGACAGCATCAGGCCGATATCGGCGGGCGTGCGGCCGATGGCGCCGAGCACGCCGAGGCCGGGGCTGAACACGTCCTTGGCCTCGGCGGGAATCCGGCCCCAGCTCGGACGCAGGCCGTAGCAATTGTTGAACGCCGGGGGGTTTCGCAGGGAGCCGGCATGGTCGCTGCCGTCGGCGACCGGCTGCATCCGCAGGGCCACCGCCACGGCGGCGCCGCCGCTCGACCCGCCCCCCGTCTTGGCCGGATCGTAGGCGTTGCCGGTGGCCCCGTAGACCGGGTTGAAGCTATGCGAGCCGAGGCCGAACTCGGGGATGTTGGTCTTGCCGATGAAGATCGCCCCGGCGGCGCGCAGGCGCGTCACCATGATCGAGTCGGTCTCGGCGATCCGGTCGGCGAAGATCGGCGAGCCTTGGGTGAATCGCAGGCCGCGGACGGGGTCGAGATCCTTCACGGCCAGCGGGAAACCGTGCAGCGGGCCGATGGCATCACCGCGCGCCAGGGCGGCGTCGGCGGCCTCGGCCTCGCGCAGGAGCGCGGCGTCGTCGGCGAGGCCCACGAGGGCGTTCACCTGCGGGTTGATCCGATGGATCCGCTCCAGATAGGCGCGCATGACCTCCACGCAGGAGATCACGCGGCCACGGATGGCGGCGGCGAGGTCTACCGCGCCCATGGCCGTGATGCCGTCCTGTCGCGCGTCCTGCATCTTGCCCTCCTCCGGATCGACGGAAGATCGGTAACCGGAGGTCGGATCCAGGCAAAGATGGCTTTAGCTAAAAGGATGGATTGCTGATGACCGTCTTTGCGAGCGCAGCGAAGCGGTGACGGCTTGCAGCCTTTTTGCGGCCGTCACGCCACCGACCACGGCAGCGTCTCCTCACCCCGGAACACAACCACCGCCGTGTCGTCGACTGTGACGGCCTCGGCGATGCGGCCCTCCCGGCGCTCCAGGGTGACGGTCCCGGCATTCGGCTCCAGCCCGTGGAAGCGGGCGCCGTTCAGCGACGCGAAGGCCTCGAACCGGTCCAGCGCCCCTTCCTCGTCGAAGACCTGCACGTAGGTCTGGAGCGCGGAAGGCCCGCAGAACACGCCGGCGCAGCCGCAGGACGCCTCCTTGGCGCCGCGGACATGGGGAGCCGTGTCGGTGCCGAGATAGAAGCAGGCCTCGCCGGAAGTCGCGGCCTTGCGCAGGGCGAGCCGGTGCCGCTCGCGCTTAGCCACCGGCAGGCAGTACAGGTGCGGGCGCAGGCCCCCCTGAAAGATGTGGGTGCGGTTGATCACGAGGTGGTGCGGGGTGATCGTGGCCGCGCACCGGCTCCGGTGCTCCCGGACAACGTCGAGGATCTCCGCCGTGGTGGCGTGCTCCACGGTGACCTTCAGCCCCGGGTGGCGGCCGAGCAGCGGGATCAGGCTGCCCTCCATGAAGGCGGCCTCGCGGTCGAAGATGTCGATCTCCGGGTCGGTCGCCTCGCCGTGGATCAGCAGCGGCATGCCGATCCGCTCCATGCGCTCCAGCACGGGCGCGATCCCGTTGAGGTCGGTGACGCCCGCGTGCGAGTTCGTGGTCGCGCCAGCCGGGTAGAGCTTGGCGGCGACCCAGACCTTCTCGGCGAAGCCCCGCTCGATCTCGTCCGGATCGGTGTCGTCCCGCAGGTAGCAGGTCATCAGCGGCGTGAAATCCATGCCGGCCGGCAGCGCGGCGAGGATCCGGTCCCGGTAAGCCCGCGCGGCCGCGACCGTGGTCACCGGCGGCACGAGGTTCGGCATGATGATGCCCCGGGCGAACTGCGCCGCCGTGTAGGGCAGCACCGCCTTTAGCATCGCGCCGTCGCGCAGGTGAATGTGCCAGTCGTCCGGCCGGCGGATCGTGATCCGCTCGACCGGCTTCGCCTCCTGGCGCTCGGCGGGAAACAGCTCGGCGACGCCCATCGTGATTTGTCCCTCAGGCCTGGCCGAAGGCGGAGATGCCGCCGTGGGCCGCCGACCACGCGGCCGGCGCGTTGAGGAAACGCTCGACCTCGTCGAGCGTCTTCGGATCGAAGGTGCCCATCTCCTTGGCCACCGCCAGCACGTCCCACCAGGTGGTGAGATAGTGGAGCTTGATGCCGATCTCCTCCATCAGCGCGGCGCTGTCGGGGAAGATGTCGTAGTAGAACAGCACGAAGCAGTGATCGACCTGGGCGCCCGAATCGCGCAGGGCCTTGCAGAAATTGACCTTGCTGCGCCCGTCGGTGGCGAGGTCCTCGACGAGCAGCGTCCGGGCGCCCTCGACGATCTCGCCCTCGATCTGGGCGTTGCGGCCGAAGCCCTTGGGCTTCTTCCGGATGTACTGCATCGGCAGCATCATCCGGTCGGCGATCCAGGCCGCGAAGGGGATGCCGGCGGTCTCGCCGCCCGCGATGTGCGTGAGCTTCTCGTAGCCGATCTCCCGCACGATCGTGGCGGTGGCGAAGTCCATCAGTGCCGAGCGCAGGCGCGGGAACGAGATGATCTTCCGACTGTCGGTGTAGACAGGGCTCGCCCAACCCGAGGTGAACTTGAACGGCTCGTCCTTGTAGAAGAGCACCGCCTCGATCTCGAGGAACATCTTGGCCGCCTCCCGGGCGATCACTGTCCGGTCGAGGGGCAGGAAGGGACTGGTCATGCGGCGTGCGCGCTCCGCTTGGGGCGCTCTCCGGGGCCGAGAGGACCGGTCCGGCCGGGGAGCGTGCGTGGAAATGAGGCCTGACCGCCCTCCTCCGCCCTGTCTCCGCCAGCGTCAACCCTGATCGCGGCGCTATCCGCGCCTCAAGCGGTCCCGTCGACCCGCGGGGGCTTGTCGGCCCGCAGATGCGCGAGGTGCCGGATGGCGAGCGCGTAGCCGTGGATCCCGAACCCAGCCAGCACGGCCGTGGCCGCGAGGGAGATGTAGGAGTGGTGGCGGAAGGCCTCGCGGCGGTGGACATTCGAGATGTGGCACTCGATCACCGGCACCTCGCAGGTGTTCAGCGCGTCGAGGAGCGCCACCGAGGTGTGGGTGTAGGCGCCCGCGTTGATGACGATGCCGGCCGAGCCGACCCGAAACTCGTGGATCGCGTCGATCAGCACGTGCTCGGCATTGCTCTGGCGGCAATCGACCGCGAGGCCGAGGCCCGCGGCGGTCTCCCGGCACAGGGCCTCGACGTCGGCCAGCGTCTCGCGGCCGTAGATCTCCGGCTGGCGCTTGCCGAGCAGGTTCAGGTTCGGCCCGTTCAGGACCAGGACGGTGTCGTTCATCGTGTGCCTCGCGGAGCGAGAGGTGCGGCAAGCGCCCGCGAGACACAAGTCCAGGCTGTCATCTGGCCGGAGATGTCCCGCACACGGACCTGCCGCCCGCGCCGGGCGGTTCAGATCCGGATCCCACGGCGCTATCCCGGTCGCGGAAGCCCGTTGAGGCAGGGAGGACAGGCGAATGGCAGGATCCCGGAGCGACGCGCCCGTGGTCATCGCGGTGGCGATCACCGGCTCCGTGCCGCGCAAAAAAGACAACCCGGCCATTCCGGTCACCGTCGCCGAGCAGATCGAGTCGACGCACCAAGCCTTCGAGGCGGGCGCCACGCTCTGCCACATCCACGTTCGCAACGACGACGAGTCGCCCTCCTCCGACCCGGACAAGTTCGCGGCCGTGCAGGAGGGGCTGCGCAAGCATTGCCCGGGGATGATCGTGCAGTTCTCGACGGGCGGGCGCGGGCGCGATCCGGCCGCCCGCGGTCTCTCGCTCAAGCACCGGCCCGACATGGCCTCCCTGTCCACCGGCTCGGTGAACTTCCCGACGATCGTCTACGAGAATTCCGCGAGCCTCGTGACGGACCTCGCCAGCCAGATGAAGCAGTACGGCGTCCGGCCCGAGATCGAGATCTTCGACCTCTCGCACCTGCACGGCGCCAAGCGCCTCGTGGCGGCGGGCCTGATCGACGCGCGCCCGCACGTACAGTTCGTCATGGGCGTCCAGAACGCGATGCCGGCCGAGGAGCACCTCCTCGACATCCTGCTCGCGGAGACCCGGCGGATCCTACCGGAGGCGACCTGGACGGCGGCCGGGATCGGCCGCAACCAGGCGATCGTGATGGACTGGGCGCTCGCCCGCGGCGCCGACGCGGTCCGCACCGGCCTGGAGGACAACATCCGGGTGACGAAGGACCGCCTCGCGGCCAGCAACGCCGAGTTGGTCGGGCTCGCCGCCGCGGCGGTGGCCCGTCACGGCCGCCGCGTCGCCACCCCCGCGGAGGCCCGCGCCGCGCTGGGTCTGGCCTGAACCCACCTTCTCACGGGCGGAGCGGCGTGCTAACGGTCCGCCCGCGCGGGTGTAGCTCAATGGTAGAGCAGCAGCCTTCCAAGCTGAATACCCGGGTTCGATTCCCGGTACCCGCTCCAAGCCCGCCGCGCTCCGCGCCTCCGGGCCACTCCCTATCAGATCCCGTCAGGCGACACCCTTGAAGAAGGTTGCGTAGCCGTCGTCGTGCACCCGGGCGAGAGAGGCCCGGTACGGGGCGTAGCCCGGCTCCTCCGGCCCGATCCGCCCGTACCCGTGCGCGCCCGCCTGCTCGGGCAGCAGCGCCAGAGGCGCCGCCGCCGGGGTCAGCTGCGTGCCGCGCCCCGCGTGGAGGGTGGTCAGGACCCCGTACATCTCGCCCTGGATGTTCGGGCGGCACAGCACCGCGAGGCGGTGCTGCCCGTGCCAGTTGGTCACCAGGTAGATCATGCCCGACTGGCTCGGCACGGCGACGCTGCCGGATTGCGCGAAGGGGGCATCGAGCCGCTCGGCCTCGCGGAACACGAGGCGGGCCGCGTCCGAATCCCAGGCGATCTCGGTCCGGTAGGCGAAGATCGCGCCCGCGGACCCGAACGAGGGTCGCAGGGTGAGGTAGCGCCCCTCGATCCAGGCCACGCTCTCCCGCGAGTAGGAGCCGAGCTCGTCGGGCGCGTGGCGGGCCGCCTCCGGCGCCGGTCGCCCCGGCTCCTGGCGGAGGGACTGGCCGAGGGCCTCCTCCAGGCGGATCGTCGTCGCCAGGGTGAAGGGCCGGCGACCGGCGAGCGCCTTCTCCAGGGTCGAGATGCTGATCCGGGCCTCTTCGGCCAGCGTCTGCCGGGAGATGCGCCGGCGGGCCAGCGCCTCGCGCACGGTCTGGGCAATGGCGCGGCTCTGCGCCTCGGACAGTTCGATCTCGCTCACAGGCACGGCTCGCACGGGCTTGACCCGCACAGATCCGCACGAAACCGCACATTTGCGCAAGCGCGGCCAAGCTGACTGTCCACGCCGAGCCGTCAGGAACGCCCCGCCTCCGGATCAAGCTCGGTCTCGACGATCAGCCGGAGCGGGCCGGCCTGCAGCGCCTCCAGGGGCCAGCAGGTGACGAGGTCCAGGTGCCGCCCGGGGGCCTGCGGGTCGATGCCCGAGGCGTCCCAGCGCGCCACCCGCGTGCCGGTGACGCGGAAGCGGAGGGTCCGGCCGTCGCGGCCGGTGACCGCGACGGGATCGCCGGGACCGAGCTGCCCCAGCACCGCGAACTGCGTGTCGCGGTGGGCGGCGATGACCGCGATTCCGGGCGCGCCGGCCTCCGGGGTGCCGTCCAGGTGGCCGGGGCCGAAGGCCAGGGCCTGCCCGCTCCCGCCCCGCAGCACCACGTAGCTGCGGCCCGCGAGGGTGAGCCGGGCGACCGGCTCGGTATCGGCCCAGGGCCAGGGCCGGGCGGGCCGGCCCTCGGCCAGGGTGCGGGCGAAGGCGCGCTCCAGCAGCACCTGCGCCAGGGCGGCCTTGGCGGGGATCCAGGCGGCCTGCGCGGCGAGCCCGAGCCCCGCGAGAGTGAGGAGGGCGGCCAGCGCCCTCCCCAGTCCGGTCACCGGACGGCGGCTCATCGCGCGTCCCCGGTCCGCCGGCCGCCGACCGTCAGGCCGGCGCCCAGCAGGAGGCCCAGCAGGGCGAGGAGCAGGCCCAGGCCGAGCCGCGCCAGGATCCCGGCCCCGGTCCGCGGCAGGTCGACGGCCGCACCCTCGGCCCGGATCGGCACGATCCGCGCCGCTTCCTCGTCGGCGGGCGCGACGCCCGGCCGGTCCGTGCCGAACACCTTGGCGAAGTCCCAGCCCGCCGGCAGGTTCAGCGGCAGGTCGGCGGCGACGAGGGGCGTGCCCGGCGCGCGGCGCGGGGTGGCGTCGATCGCCACGAGGCTGGTCAGCCGCGTCGTCAGGCCGTGCTCCAGGGCCAGCGCCAGGATGGTGGCGTCGGCCGCGTCCGCGCCGAGGCGCCCGGTGATGCGCGCCGTCTCGGTCTCGCCGATCCGGGAGCGCGCCCAGACCTTGGAGATGCCGGCCCCCGCGCCCGCCTCGGCGAGGGGAAGCGTCCGGGTCCAGGTCCTGCCGCCCACCCGGCCCGAGACGGTGACGGTTCCTTCCGACGCCCCCGGCAGAAGCGCGGCGAAGACCAGCGGCTCGCCGCGATACAGGTCGGGCAGCGCGCCCGGCGTGACCGTGACGCCCGGGACCGAGAAGGTCGCGGTCAGGTCGGTGACGGCGGGGGATTCCAGCTTCTCGTAGAGCGCGCGGGTCCRCTCGCCGACCTGCGCGAGGTCGCGGATCTCCGTGAAGCTGCCGCGGCCGATCTCGGCGGCGTGGTGCATCAGGTGGCCGTTGGGCGCCGAGCCGATGCCGACCATGAACAGGCGCGTGCGCCCGAGATTGGCGTGGATCGCCGCGAAGATCCGCTCCTCGTCGCCGACGGCGCCGTCGGTGAGGAACACGACCTGGCGCACGCGCCCGTCCTCCGGGTGGGGATCGGCCAGGGCCGCCTTGAGCGGCGCCAGCATCTCGGTGCCGCCGCGGGCCTCCAGGGCGGCGACGAAGGCTTCAGCCTCCGCCAGGGCCGCCGGCGTCGCCGGGACCGGCTCGGGATGCAGCGCGTCCCAGGTATCGTCGAAGCGGATGACGTTGAAGCGGTCCCGCGGGGTCAGGCGGCCGAGGCCGGCCAGCAGCCCGGCCTTGGCCTGCCGCATCGAGGCGCCCGACATCGAGCCGGAATTGTCGATGACGAAGGTGACGTCGCGCGCTGGCCGGGCGGCCGCGTCGGCCTCGATCGTCGGCGGGTTCACTGTGGCCAGCAGGTAGGTCCGGCCCGCCACGGTCTCGCGGAACAGGCCGAGGCCGGGCACCCGGCTGGGGATCGGCGCCCAGGTCAGCTCGAGGTCGCGATCGGCCGGGACGACGCCCTCGGCGAGCGTGACGGTCCGCGCCTCCGGGCCGGTCTCGGTCACGCGGATCGCGTGGGTGGCGCTCTGAACGGCGCCGACCGCGAAACCCGCCTGGAGCCGCACGGTGACGGCGACCGGGTTGGTCGGCAGGGACAGGGCCGGGTCGAGCACCGGCGGGCTGATCCGGGCGCGATCCGGAACCGGGTCGCGGGCCGCTTCGGCCACGCCGTCGAGGGAGACCGCGTCCACGGAGGCGGGGGCGGGAGTGTAGCGGGGCGCGACCACGAGGGGCAGGCGCAGCGTCCGCGTCTCGCCGGAGACGGGGATCGTCTGCTGATAGGTGATCTGGACCACCACCGTCTCGCCGGGGCCAATATTGGCGACCGCGTTGGTGAAGACGTTGGGCCGCTCCTGCGCGGTCAGCGCCGCCGACTGCCCGGCCGCCTTCGCGGCCTCGTAGGCGCGCTTGGCCGCCGCCCGCTCGCGGATCTCGGCGACGATGACGCGGGAGCCGACGACGAGCTTCATCCCGTCGACGGCCGCGTCCTCCGGCAGGGGATACACGTAGGTGCCCTCGACCCAGTCCGCCGTGACGTTGCGGAAGGCCTGGGTGACGGTGGCCCGGGCGGTCGGGCCGCTGACGTCGACGCTGATGTCGGTCGCGAGCTGGACGGCCTCGACCGGCGCGGTGCCGGCCGGCCCGCGCAGCGTGAGGCCACCTCGATCTCGACCCGGCTCCGCGTGGGCCGAGGCTAGCATGACGAGGAGCGCGAGCAGCGCGAGGAAGAGCGGCGACAGCGCGGCGTTGCGGGGCGGCTCGACCGCGGATCGTGGAGCGAAGAACGGCATCGGGGAAACCTCCTGCGCCGGCGGATCGGGGCCGGCTCGCCGCTGAAGCTCCCGCGCCAGCCCCTCCGTCGCCACGAGAAGCTTCGCCCTTTTCCAGGCTCGGACCGCACCGGCCGGCCGCGCCCGGGCGGATCTGTGCGGAGCCGGTGCGGAGCTGTGCGCCCCTCGGCGCTTCCCGGCGGATCCACCCTCGGCTTGACCTATGCGCAATCTGCGTCTTAGTTATGCTCAACATGAGCAGAAAAGACCGATGACCGAATCCGAGTTCCTGGCTTCCTACGATCCTGCGGCCTACGAGCGGCCCGCCCTGGCGGTGGATCTCGTCCTGCTGGGGATCTGGGCGGGCCGGCTCGCCGCTCTCCTGCTGCGGCGGAGCCAGCAGCCGCAGGCAGGCCTCTGGGCGCTGCCGGGCGGGTTCGTGGGCATCGCCGAGACCCTCGACGCCGCCGCGGTGCGCGTCCTGCGCGACAAGGCCGGGATCGGGCGGGCGCGGCTCGAGCAGCTCTACACCTTCGGCGCCGTGGACCGGGATCCGCGGATGCGGATCGTCTCGGTCGCCTACCTGGCGCTGCTGCCGGAGGTGGCCGTCGCCGAGGCCCTGGCGAGCGGCGCCGGGCTCGCGGCGGCGACGCTGGTCGTGCCGTGGTCGGGCGAGGCCGGCGGCCCGGTCTCGGCCGAGGCGGAGGACTGCGCCCCCCTCGCCCTCGCCTTCGACCACGCCGACATCCTCGCGCTGGCCGTGAAGCGGCTGCGCGGCAAGCTCGACTACACGGATGTCGGCTTCGCGCTACTCCCGGAGAGCTTCACCCTCCGGCAGCTCCAGGATGTGCACGCGGCGATCCGCGGCGCGCCCCTCAACAAATCCGCCTTCCGCCGCCGCATGCGCGACCGGGGCTGGATCGCGCCGACGGGCGCCCGCGAGACCGGGACGGCGTTCCGCCCCGCCGAACTCTTCCGCTTCGACAGGTCAGGCCAGTTCTAAGCCTTTGTTTCACCGCGCCCTCTTGAGCCGAACCGGCATCCACTTCGGCGGAGAGCGCTTCGAGGAGACCATCATGGCCACGGTCCGCAACATCGGCGTCATCGCCCAGCTCCGGAGCGAGGCGAGCAGCCACGTCATCCGCTTCCGCAACGGCCGCGTCCGGCAGAGCGGGCGGGGTCTGGTCTTCTGGTTCCGGCCCGAGACCGCCAGCATCAGCGAGGTGCCGGTGGACGACCGCGAGATGACGCTCTTCGTCCGCGGCCGCAGCCGGGACTTCCAGACCGTCGTGGTCCAGGGGACGATCGGCTGGCACGTCGTCGATCCGGAGCTGCTGGCGAGCCGGGTCGACTTCTCGATCGACCTCCGCACCGGGCGCCTGCAGGGCGAGCCGATCGAGCGGATCGAGGCCCGCCTCGGCGGCATCGCCAGCCAGGCGGCGCTCCAGTATCTCGGGGCGAGCCCGATCGGCGCCCTCCTCGACGCCGGGCCGGAGCCGCTGCGCGCCGTGCTGGAACGGGTGCTGTCCGACGCCCCGGCGCTGGCCGAGATCGGCGTCGCGGCGGTGTCGGTGCGGCTCACCAACCTCGCGCCGACCAGCGAGCTGGAGCGCGCCCTGCAGACGCCGACCTTCGAGGCCCTGCAGCAGAAGGCCGACGAGGCGACCTTCTCGCGGCGCGCCCTAGCGGTCGAGAAGGAGCGCGCCATCGCCGAGAACGAGCTCGCGACGAAGACCGAGCTGGCCCGGCGCGAGACCGTGCTGATCGCGCAGGAAGCCGAGAACGCCCGCGACCGCGCCGCCGGCGTCGCCGAGGCCCGCGGCCTGGAGGCGGCCGCGGAGGCCGAGCGGATCCGGCTCGTCGAGGGCGCCCGGGCCGAGGCGGAGCAGCGCCGCGCCGCAATCTACCGGGACATGCCGCCCGCCGTCCTGCTCGGGCTGGCGGCCCGGGAACTCGCCGGCAAGCTGGAGACCATCGAGCACGTCAACGTCACGCCCGACCTGCTGGCGGCCGTCCTCGGCGAGTTCCGGGGCGCGGTTTCCCCGCGGCTCGCGCCCCGCTGAGGAGGCCCGTCATGTCGGCAGTCACCCCCCGCGTGGTCTTCGTGATCCGCGACACGGATTACGCGCTGCTCATCGCCCGGCACGCGACCCGCGGCCAGGTCCGGTTCTTCCTGGAGAGCCGGGGCCAGACGCTCGCGGAGGTCGAGGCGCGCCACGCCCAGTTCCAGGCCGTGCTCGCCGAGGCCCGGTCCGCCGTGCCCCTGGACTGGCGGCAGGCCCTGGTGCGGCGCCCCGACCTCGACCGCTTCCTGTTCGCCCCCGAGGACGTGGTCGTGGCCGTGGGGCAGGACGGGCTCGTGGCCAACGTCGCCAAGTACCTCGACGGGCAGCCGGTGGTCGGCGTCAACCCGGCGCCCGACCTCTACGACGGCGTGCTGGCCCGGGCGCGGGTCGAGGCCCTGCGCGCCCTGCTGCCCGCCAGCGCGGCCGGCGCCGTCCCCCTGCAGCGGCGCACCATGGTGCAGGCGACCTTCGACGGCGGCGAGCGGCTCCTCGCCCTGAACGAGATCTTCGTCGGCCACCGCAGCCACCAGTCGGCGCGCTACCGCATCGACGACGGGGCGCGGGCGGAGGACCACGCGTCAAGCGGTCTGATCGTGGCCTCGGGCACCGGCCTGACCGGCTGGGCGCGCTCGATCAGCGAGGCGACGCACCTCACCGTGGAAGTGGGCATCGAGGAGGCGGCCTTCGGCTACTGGGTGCGCGAGCCGTTCCCGAGTGTCGCCACCGGCACCGACCTGCGCGGCGGCAAGTTCGCCGGATCGCCCCTCACGGTGGTGTCGCGGATGAACGAGGGCGGCGTGGTGTTCTCGGACGGGATCGAGCAGGATTTCGTCCCCTTCGACTGGGGGCGGCGGGTGAGCCTCGCGCCGGCCGACCGCACCTTCAACCTCGTGGCCGCGTAGGGCGGCCGCGTCCGGAAGCCCGATGATCGCCATCCGGACCGACCGCCTGATCCTGCGGCGCTTCAGGCCGGACGACGCCGCCGACCTGTTCGCCTACCTGCACAGGCCGCGGGCGCGCTGCTTCCTGAGCGGCCGCCTCGACACGCCGGCCGACGCGCGGGCGGAGGCCGATCGGCGCGGCCGCGACGACGAGCACGTGGCCGTGTGTCTGGCCGCGTCCGACCGGCTGATCGGCGACCTGTTCTGCCTGCCCGAACCGCCCGACACCTTCTCGCTCCGCTGGAACTTCAACGCCGCCTACGGCGGCGCGGGCTACGCCCGCGAGGCCGCGACCGCTCTGTTCGGATACCTGTTCTCCGAGCGGCGGGCGCGGCGGCTCTACGCCTATGTCGAGGAGGACAACGCCGCCTCGCGCCGCCTGTGCGAGGCGCTGGGGATGCGCCCCGAGGGTCTGTTCCGCGAGTTCATCGCCTTCGCGGAGGACGATCAGGGCAACCCGATCTTCGAGAACACGCTGCAGTACGCCATCCTGCGCCGGGAATGGGCGGCGCGTTCTTCACGCGGCTGAGGCCGGCCCGGCATCGTTCGAAGAGTCCGGCTGAATACGCCGGCGGCATTCCGCCGCTTTCGCGGGCGTCGGACCGGTCGGTGCGACACGTCCGTCATCACGAGCGCAGCGACGTGACCCCGGGCAGTCCGACGTCCGGAGGCGTGGCGCGGCTGGATTGCTTCGCTCCGCTCGCAAGGACGGAGCGGTGCAGGTCTTCGACAGCGCCGACGGGCAAGGCGCGCCGCCAATACGGCCGATCCCCGCATCTGGCACGCTTCTTGGTTCGTATTCACCAGCGCAGCGTCGCCCCGGCGGCGGCTAGAGGTTGGCGTGCCGTCGATGTGGTGAGGTGCCGGGCGACCGGATCTCCGCGACTGCCTTGAGCCTGTCCCGAGCTCCGATCCCTCCGTTTCAGCACCGGCACGCGCCGTCCGGCGGATCGCGCGATCCGCCCTCTGAGGAGAGTCGATATGTGCGACCGTCACGGCGATTATCGCGTCCCGGATTTCACGCGGTTCAAGCCCAGCCGCAGGCGCTTCCTCGGCGGGACCGCCGCAGCGCTGACCCTGGCGGTGGGTCCGGGCCTGACCAGCCCGGCCGCGGCGGCCACCGGCATCCGGGCGACCCACGGCACCGGCTTCTGCAACCTGAACTTCTTCCTGGCCGAGGCGATGCAGCTCGCCAAGGATGACGGGCTGACCATCGACTTCGTCAACACGCCGACCTTCTCGGATCAGGTCACCTTCCTCGGCATGGGCCAGGTCGATGCCGGCGTGATGCCCTACACGAGCTTCATGGCGCTCTACGACGCGGGCGCCCCGGTGAAGATCGTGGCCGGCGGCGGCATCGAGGGCTGCGTGCTGGTCGCCCAGCCGGGCCTCGACAGCCCGGAGAAGCTCAAGGGTAAGACGCTCGGCACCTTCCAGCTCGATACGCTTGAGGTGCTGCCCTACGACTGGCTGAAGAAGAACGGCGTCGCCTTCAAGGACATCACGGTCCGCTACATGGGCTCGACGCCGGAAGCCGTGGAGGCGTTCCGCGCCGGGGCGCTGGACATCATCTCGACGATCGAGCCCTACGGCACCGCGCTCCTCACCGACGTGAAGGGCGCCGTGAAGCTCTCCGACGGCACCGACATCTACGGCAAGGGCTACACCGACTGCGTGCTGGCGGTCCGCAACGAGCTGATCGCCAAGAACCCGGCCGCCGTGAAGGCGCTGATCAAGGGCATGATGAAGGCCCAGGCCCTGGCAGAGGGCGACCCCCAGGCCGCCCTGAACAAGCTCGTCGGCTCCTACTACAAGACCTCGATGAGCAACGCCCAGCTCGCCATGGGCCGGCAGCCCTCGGTGGTCGACGCCCGCAACCAGACGCAGTTCATCCTCGACCGGACCGATTCCGTCGCCGAGATGGGCTACATCAAGAAGAAGCCCGGCCGCGACGCGATCGACTGGACCCTGCTGGAGCAGGTGATCGCCGAGAACCCGGACCTCTACGGCAAGCTCAAGCTGAAGTCGGCCTGAACGGATGGCCATCTTCCTCGCCCGCGCCGCCGTCCCGCACGTCCGGCCGCGCCTCCCGTTCGGTCAGCGCCTCGCGCTGCCCGACGGCTTCGTCCCGCTCCTGCAGCGGACCGGCTGGATGCTGGTCTCGGTCGGCTGCTTCGCCGGCCTCTGGGAACTGCTCTGGGCCTTCGGCATCGCCGACGCCAAGCTGCTGCCGCCGCCGCACATCTTCCTCGGCAACCTCGCCGAGCAGGCGCGCTTCTTCAACACCGCCCAGCGCTGGCAGATCGGCACCGGCATGAATGCCGGCCCGAGCCCCGCCATGGCGGTGCTGATCACGGTGCTCGCCTCCACGGGCCGGGTGCTGGCGGGCCTCGCCCTGGCCGCGACCCTGTCGATCCTGGTCGGCGTCGCGATCCGCTACGTCGCGCTGTTCGAGCGGCTGACACTGCCGACCATCACGCTCCTGGCGCCGGTCTCGCCGATCGCGTGGCTGCCGGTGGCGATCTTCATGTTCGGGATCGGCAACGCCCCGGCGATCTTCATGGTGTTCATCGCCCTGTTCTTCACGATGGTCCTCTCGACCATTCACCAGATCGACGGGGTCAACCGGAACTACATCAACGTCGCCCGGACCATGGGGGCAACGAAGCGCCAGATCTACGCGCGGGTGATCGTGCCGGCGATCCTGCCGGGGCTGCTCGCGGTGCTGCGCCTCAACCTGTTCGGCGCCTGGATGGTGGTGCTCGTCGCCGAGGCGACCGGCGTCGGCTACGGGCTCGGCCAGGTGATCATGCTGGCGCGCAACACCTTCAACCCGTCGCTCGTGTTCTTCACCATCACGCTGATCGGCCTCTTGGGCTTCGCCTTCGACCTGCTGTTCCGGGTGGTGCAGCGACGGCTGCTGTACTGGCTTCCGCGCGACGCGGGGTCCTCCCTTGGCCTCTGATCCCTTGGCCTCTGATCCCTTGGCCTTTGATCTCGGCTCCGACGACGCCGTCTCCTGCCGCGGCGTCGCCAAGGTCTGGGCGGGCGGCACCGCCCGCGCCCACGAGGCGCTGCGCGACATCAACCTCACCGTGCGGCCCGGCGAGTTCGTGGTGTTCCTCGGGCCGTCGGGCTGCGGGAAGAGCACGCTGCTCTACCTGATCGCCGGGCTGGAGGCCGCCTCCGGGGGCGAGCTCCTGGCGTTCGGCGAGGCCGTCACCGGCCCCTCGCCGGAGCGCAGCCTGATCTTCCAGGAGACCTCGCTCCTGCCCTGGCTGAGCGTCTGGCAGAACGTCAGCTTCGGCCTGTCGCTGAAGGGCGTGCCGGAGGCCGAGCGCCGGAGCATCGCGCGGACCGCGCTCCAGCGCGTCGGCCTCGCCGAGGCGTTCGACAAGCGGCCGGACGAGTTGTCCGGCGGCATGCGCCAGCGGGTGGCGGTGGCGCGCGCGCTCGCCATGCGCCCGAAGGTGCTGCTGATGGACGAGCCCTTCGCGGCGCTCGACGTCCAGACCCGCCAGAAGATGCAGGACTTCCTGCTCGACGTCTGGCGCGACAGCGGCGCCTCGGTGCTGTTCGTGACCCACCACATCGACGAGGCGGTCGCGCTCGCCGACCGGGTCGTGGTGTTCACCGCCCGTCCCGGGCGGATCAAGACCATCGTCCGCAACGACCTCGCCCGCCCGCGCGACCCGTTCTCGCCCGAGGCCGAGGCGATGCGGCGGCACCTCACCGAGCTCCTGCGCGACGAGGTCGACCGGGCCTTCGCCGAGCAGGAAGCGCTCGTCTGACCCCAATCCCCAACACGGACACGACCATGGCCACATCGCTGATCCGCAGCCGGCGGATGATCACCCGCACCCTCGATCACGACCGCTGGGAGGAGATCGCCGACGGCGCGGTCCTTCAGAAGGACGGAATCATCGCGGCGGTCGGCACCTACGCGGACCTGCACGCCCGCTACCCCGACGCCCCCGTGATCGGCTCGGGCCGCGAGATCCTGCTGCCGGGCTTCGTCAACGGCCACCACCATGTCGGCCTGACGCCGGTGCAGCTCGGCTCCCCCGACATGCCGCTCGAATTGTGGTTCGTCACCCGGATGGTGACGCGCAACCTGAACCTCTACCTCGACACCCTGTACTCGGCCTTCGAGATGGTCGGCTCCGGGATCACCACGGTCCAGCACATCCACGGCTGGATGCCCGGCAGCCTGGAGGAGGTCGAGGCGCGCTCCAACGAGGTGCTGCGGGCCTACCGCGACATCGGCATGCGGGTCTCGTACTGCTTCGCGGTCCGCGACCAGAACCGCCTCGTCTACCAGGCCGACATGGACTTCGTGGCGAGCCTGCCGGCGCCGCTGCAGGACCCGATGAAGCGCTGGTTCGAGCGCTTCCAGATGTCCCTGGAGGACAATTTCTCCCTGTTCCGCAGCCTGCACTCCGCCCAGGAGGGCGCGTCGCGGGCGAAGATCCAGCTCGCGCCGGCCAACCTCCACTGGTGCTCCGACGCGGCCCTCGAAGGGCTGGCCGGCCTGTCCGAATCCTACGACGTGCCGATGCACATGCACCTCGTGGAGACCGCCTACCAGAAGGCCTACGCGGAAAAGCGCGGCGGCGGAACCGCCGTCGAGTACCTCGACCGGTTCGGCATGTTGGGGCTCCGCCTGACGCTCGGCCACGGCGTCTGGCTCAACGAAGCCGACATCGACCGGGTGGCGGCGACCGGCACCTGCATCTGCCACAATTGCTCGTCGAACTTCCGGCTGCGCTCGGGCGTGGCGGCGCTCAACCGCTTCGAGGCCAAGGGGATCAACACGGCGATCGGCCTCGACGAGGCCGGGATCAACGACGACCGCGACATGCTGCAGGAGATGCGCCTCGTGCTGCGCGCCCACCGGGTGCCCGGCATGGACGAGGCCGACGTGCCGAGCATGGCGCAGGTGCTGCGCATGGCGACCGTCGGCGGCGCCCGCACCACGCCGTACGGCGACAGCCTGGGCACGATCGAGGTCGGCAAGGGCGCCGACATGGTCCTGATCGACTGGGACCAGATCGCCTACCCGTATCTCGACCCGGAGACGCCGCTCCTCGACGCGGTGATCCAGCGGGCCAAGACCGGCGGCGTCACCACGGTGCTGTGCGAGGGCGAGGTACTCTACGCCGACGGGCGCTTCACCCGGGTCGACAAGGACGCCGCCCTGAAGGCGCTCCACGACGACCTGTCGCGGGCGCTGTCGGACGACGAGGTCGAGCGGCGCCAGCTCTCGAAGGCGCTGCTGCCCCATGCCCGCCGCTTCTACGCCGACTACATCGACCCGTCGCGGCACGAGCCGTTCTACCGCCCGAGCTCGCGCGTCTGAGGCGCGCGCCCGGGCCGGCCGTCAGCGGACCAGACAGGGCTTCTTGTTGTCGAAGGTCCAGCCCGGGATCAGGAACTGCATGGCGGCCGCGTCGTCGCGGGCGCCGAGGCCGTGGTCGCGGTAGAGGGCGTGCGCCTCCTCGACCGCCGACATGTCGAGCTCGATGCCGAGGCCCGGCCGCTCTGGCACCCGCACGAGGCCGCCGCGGATCGCCAGCGGCTCCCTGGTCAGGCGCTCGCCGTCCTGCCAGATCCAGTGGGTGTCGATCGCCGTGACGTTGCCGGGCGCGGCCGCGGCCACGTGGGTGAACATCGCGAGCGACACGTCGAAATGGTTGTTCGAGTGCGAGCCCCAGGTGAGACCGTGATCGCGGCACAGCTGGGCCACCCGGACCGAGCCGGCGAGCGTCCAGAAATGCGGGTCGGCCAGCGGGATGTCGACGGCGCCGAGCTGGATCGCGTGGTTCATCTGCCGCCAGTCGGTGGCGATCATGTTGGTGGCGGTGGGCAGGCCGGTGGCGCGGCGGAACTCCGCCATGATCTCGCGGCCCGAGAACCCGCCCTCGGCGCCGCAGGGATCCTCCGCGTAGGCCAGGACGTGGCCCTGGCCCTTGCAGAGGCGGATCGCTTCCGCGAGGGACCACGCGCCGTTCGGGTCGAGCGTGACCCGCGCCTTGGGGAACCGCTCGTGGATCGCAGTGACGGCGGCGATCTCCTCCTCGCCGCGCAGCACGCCGCCCTTCAGCTTGAAGTCGTTGAAGCCGTACTGGTCGTAGGCGGCCTCGGCGAGCCGGGCGACGGCCTCCGGGGTCAGCGCCTCCTCGTCGCGCAGGCGGAACCAGCCGTCGCGGGCGGTCGGCGCGCGGTAATCGAGATCCGTGCGGGTGCGGTCGCCGACGTAGAACAGGTAGCCCAGAATCTCGACAGCGTCGCGCTGCTGGCCCTCGCCCAGGAGCGCCGCGACCGGCACGTCGAGGTACTGGCCGAGCAGGTCGAGGAAGGCGGATTCGACGGCCGTCACCGCGTGGATGGTGACGCGCAGGTCGAAGGTCTGCAGGCCGCGCCCGCCGACGTCGCGGTCGGCGAAGCGCGCCCGCATGGCGTTGAGCACCGCGTTCCAGGCGCCGAGCGGCTGCCCGACCACGAGGTCCCGGGCATCCTCCAGGGTCTTGCGGATGCCCTCGCCGCCGGGAACCTCGCCGAGGCCGGTGGCGCCGGTGGAGTCGGTGAGGATCACGAGGTTGCGGGTGAAGTACGGCCCGTGCGCGCCCGAGAGGTTGAGCAGCATGCTGTCGTGGCCGGCCACCGGCACGACATTCATGGCGGTCACGGTCGGGGTGTGGCGGGCGGCGTGGCGGCTGTCGTTCGGCATGGAATCCTCCTCGGGAGCCCCCGGCCGGTCTGCGCCGGGCGCGAGGCGGGATCGGAACGGGGCCGGTCGCGGCGGACCGGCCCGGGCCGCGGGTCAGTGGGCTTTGAGCTCGACGCGGCGGATTTCGCCGACCACCACGAGGTAGCAGAAGCAGGCGACGAGGGCGTTCAGGCCGACGAAGACCAGGGCGCCATTGAACGAGCCCGTGCTCTGGACGATGTAGCCGATGGCGATCGGCGTGGTGATGCCGGCGGTGTTGCCGAAGGTGTTGAACAGGCCACCCGAGAGGCCGCCGCTCTCCCGCGGGGAGGTGTCGGCGACGACCGCCCAGCCGAGCGCCCCGATGCCCTTGCCGAAGAAGGCGAGCGCCATCAGCCCGACCACCACCGCGTCCGTCTGGACGTAGTTGCAGCCGATGATGCTCATCGACAGCAGCATGCCGCCGACGATCGGGATCTTGCGCGCCGCTGTCAGCGAGAAGCCGCGGCGCAGGAGCAGGTCGGAGATCACGCCCCCGAGGATGCCGCCGATGAAGCCGCACAGCGCCGGCAGCACCGCCGCGAAGCCCGCCTGCAGGATCGACAGGCCGCGCTCCTTGACGAGGTAGACCGGGAACCAGGTCAGGAAGAAGTAGGTCAGCACGGTGATGCAGTACTGGCCGACATAGATGCCGAGCAGCATGCGATTGGCGAGCAGCTGGCGCAGCGTCCGGCCGGCATCGCCCTGCTTGGTCCGGCTCTGGCCGTCCATGTCGAGCAGCGCGCCGCCGGCCTCGATGTAGTCTCGCTCCGCCTGGTTCATCGACGGGTGGTTCTTCGGACTGTCAACGACGCGCAGCCACACCACCGCGAAGACGAGGCCGAGCAGGCCCATGCTGGTGAAGACGTGGTGCCAGCCGAAATTGTGGACGATCCACGCCATCAGCGGCGTGAACAGCACCGTGGCGAAGTACTGCGCCGAGTTGAAGAACGCCGAGGCCATGCCGCGCTCCCGGGTCGGGAACCACGCGGCGACGATCCGGGCGTTGGCGGGGAAGACCGGCGCCTCGGTGAGGCCGACGGCCAGCCGCAGGGCGAAGAGCAGGATCACCGCGGTCAGGCCGGTGAAGAAGCCGACGGCGCCCTGGACCAGCGTGAAGCCCGACCACAGGGCGACGGCGGCGGCGTAGACCCACTTGACGCTGTAGCGGTCGAGGAGCCAGCCGCCCGGGATCTGGGCGAGGACGTAGGACCACGCGAAGGCCGAGAAGACGTAGCCCATCTGGACCGGCGAGAGGCCGAGTTCCTTGGCCATGTCGGGCCCGGCGATCGAGATGGTCGCGCGGTCGGCGTAGTTGATCGTCGTGGCGGCGAACAGCATCGCCACGATCAGCAGGCGGACGCGGGTGCGGCGACCCGCATCGGCGGCGGCGAGCAGGGTGCTCGGCGCGCCGGTCGAACTGGCACTCATGGACGTTCTCCCTGGCTCGTCGCCGCCCGGTTGATCCGGGAAGCGGGTCGTGGCCGCGGTTGGCTCGGCGGGTCCGTCGTTGTGCGTGTTGCGGGGGCTCAGCGGCGGTCGCCGATCAGGGCCGTCAGCTCGGCGCGCTCGGCCGCGTCGAGCTCGGTCAGCGGCGGCCGGACCGGCCCGGCGTGGCGGCCGACGGCGCTCATGCCCGCCTTGACGATCGAGACGGCGTAGCCGCGCTTGCGGTTGCGGATCGCGATGTAGGGGAGGACGAAGGCGCGCAGCTCCCGGTAGACGGCGTCGCGGTCCCGGCGGCGGACGCTGTCGTAGAAGGACAGCGCCCATTCGGGCAGGAAGTTGAAGATCGCCGAGGAGTAGGTGGTGACGCCCATCTCCAGGTACGGCAGCGCGAAGGTCTCGGCGGTGGGCAGGCCGCCGATATAGGTCAGGCGGTCTCCGAGCGCGGCGTAGACCCGGGTCATCAGCTCGACGTCGCCGACGCCGTCCTTGAAGCCGACGAGATTCGGGCAGCGCTCGCACAGGCCGGCGAGCGTTTGCTCGTTCAGCTGGGCGTTGGCGCGGTTGTAGACGATGATCCCCAGGGAGGTCGCCCGGCACACCGCCTCGATATGGGCGGCGAGGCCCACCTGCTCGGATCCGACGAGGTAGGGCGGCAGCAGCAGGATCCCGTCCGCGCCGGCGGCCTCGGCGGCCCGCGCCATCTCGACCGCCAGGGCGGTGCCCTGGCCGGCGGGGGCGATGACCGGGGTCCGTCCGCGGGTCTCCTCGACGCAGGCGCGCAGGACGCGGTCGATCTCGGCGGGCGTCAGCGAGAAGAACTCCCCGGTGCCGCCGGCGGCGAACAGGCCCGACACCTTGTAGTCGGCGAGGCGCCCGAGATTGTCCCGATAGGCGGTCTCGTCGAAGCCGAGGTCGTCGCGGAAATGCGTGACCGGAAAGGACAGCAGGCCGGAGCCCAGCACGCGCGCCATCTCGGCCGGGGTCATGCTCGCCATCGATTCCTCTCCCTGGATCGCACCGTTCGGTGTCGCGTCCGGGGGTAGGCGCCAGCGTTAAATGCGTCCAACGTTGATTTTGGCTGGATTATCCCGGATCCTGCATCAATGTTCGACCTCGGCCACGCCCGCAGCTTCGTCGCCGTCGCCGAGGAGATGCATTTCGGCCGGGCCGCGGCGCGGCTGAACCTGACCCAGTCGCCCCTGTCGCGGCAGATCCAGATGCTGGAGCAGACGCTGGGCGTGACGCTGCTGGAGCGGACCACGCGCGCGGTGCGCCTGACCCCGGCGGGCCGCACCTTCCTGGCCGAGGCCTACCGGGTGCTGGCGGCGGCCGAGAACGCCGCGCGCATCACCCGGCGCGCCGCCCGGGGCGAGAGCGGGGTGCTGCGCCTCAGCTTCACCGCCGCCTCGGCCTACCGGACACTGCCTCAGGTCGTGGCCCATGTCCGCCGGACGCTGCCGGAGGTCGATCTCGTGCTGGAGGAGATGGTCTCGGACGAGCAGATCCAGGCGCTTGGCGACAACCGGGTCGATCTCGCGATCCTGCGACCGGCCCCGGTCCTCCAGGATCCGAAGACCCCGATCGCGACCGCTCCCCTCGCCCGGGAGCGGTTCCTGCTCGCGGTCCCGCGCGGGCATCGCCTCGCGACAGTCCGTACGCCGACCCTGCGGGATCTCGACGGCGAGGCCTTCGTGACGTGGTCGCCCCGGGGTGGGCGCTACTTCATCGACCTCCTCGACCGGCTGTTCGAGGCCGGAGGCGTGCAGCCGCGGATCGTGCAGCGGGTGAACCAGGTCCACGCGATGCTGGCCCTCGTCGGCGCCGGCATCGGCGTCGCGCTGGTGCCGGGCAGCGCCCGGGGCAACAGCATGGCCGACATCCGGCTCCGGCCGATCGCTCTGCCGGCCACGACCGGGCCGGAGCTGTGGCTCGCGTGGCGCAGCGACAACGCCAATCCGTGCCTGCCCTCGGTGCGCGCCGCGGCGCTGGAGACCGGCGCCGCGTGACGGCCGGTCCGGGTGCCGGCCTGGAAAGTCGCCGCGGCCGGCGATAGGCTGCCCGCTCGCCCCGCCGCCGGTCGCGGTACCGTGACGGGGCCGCCCCTCCCGGATCAGGCAGGCACCATGAAAGTTTCGGCCGACCTCTGCATCGTGCCGATGGGCGTCGGCCCGTCGGTCTCGCCCTACGTGCGGGCGATCAAGGACATCATCGAGTCGAGCGGCCTCACCGCCGCGATGCATCCCAACGGCACCAACATCGAGGGCGAGCTGTCGGAGATCTGCGCGCTGGCCGAGCGGTGCGAGGCGAAGCTCGCCGAACTCGGCGTCCAGCGGACCTTCTTCACGCTGATCTTCTCGACGCGCCGGGACAAGGATCAGTCGATGGCCGACAAGCTCGCCGCTGTCTCCTGACCGCGACCGCCCCGGCCCGTCGTCCCGGGGTCGTGCAGAAGATTCGGAAACCCAGTCCCGCCGCAGCGGCAAGTCTCACACCGACAGAGCGTCGGGATTCAGGGTCCGCCTTCGGCGCCAAAAACGAGAGCGCCTGACCCTCTGGGAGGCCTGATCTTACCGAGGTCGGGAACAGACCCAGAGTCGCTCCCGATCAGGTTGGCACGGTGACGACAGCCGTGCCCTGGCCGAGCGAGGCGCGGGTCCACTCTCTCGTGCGGGAGAGGGACAGGGTGAGTCGCGAGTACTTTCCGGAAAGACCTGATCCCTCACCCCAACCCTCTCCCGCACGGGAGAGGGGGGGCGCGTCGCGACTGTCTCGACCGGAGATGCCTGTCCTTCAGACCGTTGCAACAAGATCAGGAACGGCTCTAGCCGTGGCAGGCGCAGCCGGCATGCTCGCAGCCGGCGTGATCCCTGTGGCCGTCCGCGCACTCGTCGCAGCAATAGGCTTTGCCGTCCCGCGACACGGCCTTGGCAACCGGAATCACGCAGACGCAGTCCTGGCAGGCGCACTTCACCATCTCGACGTCGACGCTGGCCATGATGTCCTCCTCCGGCGGTCCGCTCCATGCGTCGACGTTAGAGCCGCGGCCGCGGCAAGGGAACCATTCCGGGGCGCGGTGCCGCGCCCGTGATCCGATTCGCCCGCTCGCGCGTTCCCCCGGTCCGGTGATCGCTGTGCCGGGTGGAGGGCGCCATGGCCGATCAGAACACCGACGACGTCCGGATCGAGCCCTATGACGGGCCGGCGGGCGGCTGGGGCTCGGCCCGCTCCCTCGTCGAGATCCTGACCCGCGAGGGCGTGCCGGTCACCGGCTCGGCGATGCTGCTGAAGCAGAACAAGCCGGACGGCTATATGTGCACCTCCTGCGCCTGGGCGAAGCCCGCCAAGCCCCTGGCCTTCGAGTATTGCGAGAACGGCGCCAAGGCGACCGCCTGGGAGCAGACGCGCCGCCGTGCGACCCCGGACTTCTTCGCCGAGCACACGGTGACGGAACTTCTCGGCTGGAGCGACTACGCCCTCGAGGAGCAGGGCCGCCTGACCCATCCGATGCGCTACGACCCGGCGACGGATCGCTACCGGCCTGTCGCCTGGGCGGAGGCCGTCGCCGAGATCGGCCGGGAGCTGAAGGACCTGCGCGCGCAGGATCCGCGCTCGGTGGTGTTCTACGCCTCGGGACGGGCCTCCCTCGAGACCAGCTACATGTGGGCGCTGCTGGCGCGGCTCTACGGCAACAACAACCTGCCGGACTCCTCCAACATGTGCCACGAGCCCACTTCGGTGGCGCTGCCGCAATCGATCGGCGCACCCGTGGGCACGGTGCTGCTGGAGGATTTCGAGACCACCGACCTGATCTTCTTCTTCGGCCAGAACGTCGGGTCGAATTCCCCGCGGATGCTGCACCCGCTCCAGGAGGCGCGGCGCCGGGGCGCGCAGATCATCACCTTCAACCCGCTGCGCGAGCGCGGGCTGGAGCGCTTTACCGACCCGCAATCGCCGGTGGAGATGCTCACCCGCTCGTCCACGAAGATCTCGACCCAGTACCACCAGGTGAAGGCCGGCGGCGACCTCGCGGCGCTCACCGGGCTGTGCAAGGCCCTGTTCGCCCTGGACCAGGCCGCGGAGGCCAATGGCAAGCCCCGGGTGCTCGACCACGCCTTCATCGCCGAGCACACCCACGGCTTCGAGTCGTTCATCACGTTCTGCGACGGGCAGGACTGGGCCACGCTGGAGCGGCGCTCCGGCCTGACCCGGACCGCCCTGGAGGCCGCCGCCGCGGTCTATGCCCGCGCGAAGGCGGTGATCGGCATCTACGGGATGGGCCTGACCCAGCACCGCAAGGGCACCGAGACGGTCCGCATGCTCGTCAACTTGCTGCTCCTGCGCGGCAATATCGGGAAGCCCGGCGCCGGGATCTGTCCAGTGCGCGGCCACTCGAACGTGCAGGGCCAGCGCACCGTCGGCATCACCGAGAAGCCGGAACTGGCGCCGCTCGACAGGCTGAAGGACCTCTACGGCTTCGAGCCGCCGCGGGAGAAGGGGCTCAACACGGTGGAGACCTGCGAGGGCCTCCTCGACGGTCGCGTGAAGGCCTTCATCGGGCTCGGCGGCAATTTCCTGCGGGCGATCCCCGATACCGGCCGGATGGAGCCCGCCTGGCGCCGCCAGCGCCTCACCGTCCAGATCTCGACCAAGCTCAACCGCTCCCACTTGGTGAACGGCGCCGTCGCCTACATCCTGCCCTGTCTCGGCCGGATCGAGATCGACCGGCAGGCGAGCGGGCCACAGGCGGTCTCGATCGAGAGCTCCAYCGCGCAATTCCACGGTTCGCGGGGCGTGGCCGACCCGGTCGGGCCGCACGTGCGCTCCGAACCCTGGATCGTGGCGGAGATCGCCAAGGCGACGCTGCCCCCGAACCCGCGGATCGACTGGGATGCCTGGGTCGCTGATTATGGTCGCGTGCGCACCGCGATCGAGGCGACCTACCCGAACGTGTTCCACGACCTCAACGGCCGGATGTTCCAGCCGGGCGGGATCCTCAAGCCCCTGGTCGCCCGCGACCGGAAGTGGGAGACGGAGTCCGGCAAGGCCAACTTCGCCGTGCCCGAGGGTCTGGAGGCCGATCCGGACCTTCCCGCCCGCGGTCCGGACGTGCTCGACCTGATCACCCTGCGCTCGAACGATCAGTTCAACACCACGGTCTACGGCTACGACGACCGCTTCCGCGGGGTGAAGGGCACCCGCGACGTGTTGTTCATGAACCGCCGGGACATCGCCCGCCTCGGCCTGAAGGACGGCGGCAGCGTCGAAGTCGCAACCGAGGCCTACGATCAGGTGCCGAGGCGCGTCGGCGGCCTGCGGGTGGTGGCCTATGATATCCCCGAGGGCAATTGCGCAGGCTATTATCCTGAGCTGAACGTCCTGCTGCCGCTCTGGCATCACGACGAGCAGTCCAAGACTCCCGCCGCGAAGGCGATCGCCGTCCGGGTCACGGCCGAGCCGCGCGCGGCCTGAGCAGCGCGTCTGGCGTCCGGTCGCGCGTTCCGGCAAGGAACACCATGGACCAAGTGACCCCACCCGACGCGCGACGGGACGCTCAGACCGAGCCGCGGCTGCGCGGGCTGCTCGACCGCATCGCCACCGGGGCACCCGTGCAGGAGCCGGGCTCGGACCTGTCGCAGCTGAGCGCCGGGCAGGACGCGCTGGACGGCGGGGCCGGCGCCGATGCCGAGTCCGGCGGCCTCGCGCTCGCCGGCGCCGACCTGTCCCGCGCGCGGATGGAGGAGGCCGACCTGTCCGGTGCCAATCTGCGCCGGGCGAACCTCGCGGGCGCGCTCGGGCGCTCGGCCCGCTTTACGGGCGCGATCCTTGAGGAGGCCGACCTGTCGGAGGCCGACCTGTCGGGGGCGGACTTCACCGGCGTCGTCGCCGGTCAGGTAAAATTCGCGGGCGCCATGCTGGAGGATGCCCGCTTCGGGCAGGCCGCGATGCGCTTCGCCAACCTGTCCGGCGCCCTCCTGGACGGCACGGACTTCGCGGGCGCCGATCTATGGGGGGCCGACTTCTCCGGGGCTGATGCCGACGACACCGTATTCCGCGCGGCGCGGCTCGATGAAGCCAAGCTCGCCGACGCCAACCTGACCCACGCGGATTTCGCCGATGCCAGCCTGACCAAGGCGAGCTTGGCCGGCTCGCGACTGCGGGGCGCAAACTTCGCCGGGGCGAAGCTCGACGGCGCCGACCTCTCGGGTGCCGATCTCTCGGACACCGATCTCGTGCGGCTGAACCTCGCGACCTGCCGCCTGCGGCATGCTCGCTTCGCCGGCGCGTGGCTCAACGGCACCCGGATGAGCGTCGAGCAGCTCGGCGGTGCCGTGGGCGAGGAGGTCGCCGGCGCATACGAGCTGGCGCAGGCGAGCTACCTCGCCCTGGAGCAGAACTGGAAGAGCATCGGCAGCCACGACGCGGCGAGCTGGGCCTACAAGCGCGGACGCCGGATGGGCCGCTTTCATGCCGGACGGCAGGCCCGCACCGCCTGGGGCGCGCGGGACTGGGCCGGTCTTCTGCGGCACGGCTATCGCTGGACCGCGGACCGCTTCGTCGAATGGCTCTGCGATTACGGCGAGAGCCTGTCGCGCATCGCCCGGGCCTTCGCCCTTCTGATCGTTGTGTTCGCGGGCCTCTTCGGGCTCACCGGCGGCCTGTTCATCCTGGAGGGGCCGGAGGCGGGGCCGACCTACAATCCCCTCGATCTCCTGAGCTACAGCGCGCTCAACATGATGACCGCGAACCCGCCGGAGATCGGCCTCAAGCCCACCGGCCGCGTTACCAACCTGCTGGTCGGCCTCGAAGGCGCCGTCGGCATCATCCTGATGGGACTCTACGGCTTCGTCCTGGGGAACCGCCTGCGGCGGTGAGCCCCGCGCGCCGCGCGATCCTCAGTCGTTGACGCTCAGCCGCTCGATGACGAGGCTCAGGTCCTTGCGCAGGGCTCGGATCTCCGGCTCGCTGAGCTCGAGCTGGCACATCACGCTCTCGCGGACCGAAACCGCCTCGGCACGCAGGGCGGCGCCCGCGGGCGTGAGGGCGATCTCGACCTCGCGTTCATCGGACTGGCGGCGCGTCCGGAGCAGGAAGCCCGCGCCCTCCAGGCGCTTCAGCACCGGCGTCAGCGTGCCGGAATCAAGACGCAGGCGACGACCGATCTCCGAGACGGTCACGCCGTCCTGTTCCCACAGCACCAGCAGAACGAGATATTGCGGGTATGTCAGGCCGAGCCGCTCGAGCAGCGGCCGGTACGACTTGGTCATCCGATGCGCGGCAGCATAGAGCGCGTAGCAGAGCTGGTTATCGAGGAGCAGGGGATCGGTCTCCCGCTCTGCCTCCACCGGATCGGCCGTGTACGCCATGTCGTTCGCCCATCGCGGTCCAGACGCCGCCATTCTCAACCGCGACCGCGGGTTCGTCATCATACCATAACATGGGAAGGCGGCGCGCAAGGTCAGGCCGCACGGTCCCTTCTCTCAACAACCCTAAGGGTTCCGTCACCGGTGCGGTGTTTGGCCGAGTGCCGACAGGGTGTCGAGGAAGGCCGCCTCGTCCTCGAGCGTCCGGAGATCGAGGCGGACGGCATCATCGCCGATCCGGCCGATGACCGGCGTTGGCAGCCGGCGCAGATCACCGGCGAGGCGCTGGCAGCGCCCGCCGGCACCCCGGCCGCCCGCAGGTTCCGGGGCCAGGACCAGGGCCGCGCTCGGCAACGTCTCCACCGGCAGGGCGCCCGATCCGATCTGGCTGATGCAGTCGGCGACCGAAACCACAGCCCGGCCGGCGAGCCGCTCCGCTACCGCGGGGGCGAGACGCGCGGCCTGCGCGGCGATTGCGTCGCGACCGCGGGTCAGCAGCCGCAGGGTCGGCAACTCCTCCCGTAGCCGCTCGGGATGGAGATAGAGCCGCAGCACCGCTTCGAGCGCCGCGTAGGTCATCTTGTCGACGCGCAGTGCCCGCTTCAGCGGATTCTTGCGCACCCGGGCGATCAGGTCCTTCCGGCCGGCGACGATGCCGCACTGGACCGCGCCGAGGAGCTTGTCCCCGCTGAAGGTGACAACGTCCGCCCGCTCCAGGGCCGCCCGGATCGTCGGTTCGGGAGGCAGACCGTAGGCGGCGAGGTCGACGAGGCTGCCGCTGCCGAGATCGTCCGCGAGCGGCACGCCCCGCTCGCGGCAGAGGGCATGCAGGGCGGCCGGATCCGCCGCGGCCGTGAAACCCGCGATGGCGTAGTTGCTCGGATGCACCTTCATCACGAGGCCGGTGCGCGGGCCGATCGCCTCCGCGTAGTCGCGCAGATGCGTGCGATTGGTGGTGCCGACCTCACGGAGCCGGCAGCCTGCTCGCACCATCACATCCGGCACGCGGAACGAGCCGCCGATCTCCACGAGCTCGCCCCGGGAGACCACCACCTCCTTGCGCATGGCCAGGGCGTTCAGCACCAGCAGGACCGCAGCCGCGTTATTGTTGACGACCACCGCGGCCTCGGCCCCGGTCAGGCGGCAGATCAGGCCTTCGACGTGGTCGTCCCGCTCGCCGCGGGCGCCGGTCGCGAGGTCGAATTCGAGGTTGCTCGCCTGCACCATCACGGCGGCCACCGCCTCGGCGGCCGAGCGGGGCAGCAGGGCGCGGCCGAGATTGGTGTGCAGCACCGTTCCGGTCAGGTTGAAGACCGGCCGCAGCGACGGGCGGCGCGCGGCGGCAAGCCGTGCGGCCGCGTCGGCCCGGATCGCCGCCGCGTCCGGCACGGGAGCGCCTCCGGCCCGGATCTCCGAGAGGATATCCCGTATCGCCCCGGTGAACGCCGTCCGCCCGTAGACGTCGAGAACCTCCGGCGGCGCGGCGCCGACGAGGCGCTCCACCGCGGGGATCCGGCGCTGCGACGGCGCCGGATCATCGGCCGGGCGGGTGGGGACGGGCGCATTCATGACAGGCCAGACATAACCATCCCCCGCGATGGGGCCAGTCCGTCCACGCGCGGATAATCCGCGCAGGTTGTTCAGCTACCGGCCCGACGGTAAGGGCAGAGCCGGAAACCGGCCGACATCCATCCGCATGCGCGCGGAGCGGGCTTGGCCGCGCCACACCGCCCAGACTTCTCGGGAGACCCCGCCATGTCCCGACCTTCGATCCTGATCCACCCGATGATCCTGTGYGGRGGGACGGGGACGCGTCTGTGGCCGGCGTCTCGGGAGAGCATGCCGAAGCAGTTCGCCCGGCTGGTGGACGCGACGACCTCGACCTTCCAGGCGACGCTGGCGCGGGTGTCGGACGCTTCCGTGTTCGCGAAGGCGACCGTGATCGCCTCGGCGGAGGCCCGCTTCATCGTCGCCGAGCAGCGCGACCAGCTGGGTCTGTCGGCCGACATCCTGCTCGAGCCGCAGGGCCGGGACTCCGCCGCCGCCGTGGCGGTGGCGGCGCTGCACGCCGCGGCCAGCGACCCGCAGGCCGTGGTGCTGATCCTGGCGGCCGACCACGTCGTGCCCGACACGGACGCCTTCGTGGACGCGGTGCGGCGCGCGGCCGAAGGTGCCCGGGCCGGCTACACGATGACGCTCGGCATCGAGCCCGACCGCCCGGCCACCGATTACGGCTACATCCGCCGCGGCACGCCGATCCCCGAGGCGCCGGGCGCGGCCCGGGTGGAGAAGTTCGTCGAGAAGCCCGACCGGTCCGGCGCCGAGGCGCTGATCACCGACGGCGCCCTGTGGAACTCGGGCTACTTCCTGTTCCGCGCCGACCTGATGCTGGCCGAGCTGGAGGCGTTCGTGCCCGAGGTGCTGTCCGCCGCGCAGGCGGCGTACGCGGCGGCGGTGACCGACCTCGACTTCGTGCGCCTGGACGCGGCGGCCTTCGCGCGGGCGCCCAGGATCTCGATCGACTACGCGGTGATGGAGCGCACCGCCCGGGCCGGGGTGCTGCCGGTGTCGTTTGCGTGGTCGGATGTCGGCACCTGGGACGCGGTCTGGCAGGTGCTGGACCACGACGCGGAAGGCAACGCCGTGCGCGGCCGGGTGTCGCTGATCGACACGAAGAACAGCCTCGTGCACAGCCAGGGCGAGGGCCTGACCGCGGTGGTCGGCCTGGAGGACGTCGTGGTGGTCTCGACCCCCGACGCGGTGCTGGTGGCGTCCAAGGCGCATTCGGGCCAGGTCAAGGAGCTGGTCACGGCGCTGCGGGCCGCAGGCGCGCCGGAGGCGGACGCGCATCTGCGGATGTACCGGCCGTGGGGCTGGTACCAGCGGATCGACCTCGGCGAGCGGTTCCAGGTGAAGCGGATCCAGGTGGTGCCGGGTGGGCGCCTGTCGCTGCAGAAGCACTACCACCGGGCCGAGCACTGGGTGGTGGTGCGCGGCACCGCCGAGGTGACGATCGACGACCGGATCGTGCTGGTCCACGAGAACGAGGCGGTCTACCTGCCGATCGGCTCGATGCATCGCCTGGCCAATCCGGGCAAGATCCCCCTGGAGCTGATCGAGGTCCAGGTCGGATCCTACACCGGCGAGGACGACATCATCCGCGTCGAGGATATCTACGGACGCTGAGGCCTGGACGACTGAGCGCGCGAGCCAGGGCGCCCGCCTCGGATCTCTTGCAGAAGTCGGGCACGCCCGCTCGCAGGCGGATCGGTGAGGGCGAGACCGAAAGCCGCAACGGCTGGATCCGCGCCAATCCGTTGCCGAGCAGCCATGGCGTCGAACTGGCCATCGCCGTCGTCTCGGTTCGAGCCGCGCTGCGGATGGTCCTGCCGTACCGTCGGCTCGGTCTCCGTCCGGCTTGAACACGACGGCAACGCAACGTTTTGATCAGGTTCTACAGGCAGTCTCGACGCCTATAAGGCAAGAGATTGGACGAGAACGATGCGGATCGTGTCAGGCGGCGAAGAAGGAGCCAGGACGGTTCAGCTATCGGAAGTCCTCGGAGCGATGAGCCACGCCCTCGACCTGACGGAGGGTCAGCCCGTGGGCCATTGCGTGCGCGCGACTTGGATCGGCGTCCACATAGGTCGGGCCATGGGCCTCCCCGAGCTGCAGCTCTGGGAACTCTATCACACGGTCATGCTGAAGGATCTCGGATGCTCCAGCAACGCCGCGCGCATCTGCGAACTCTACCTGTCCGACGATCTCAGCTTCAAGCGTGATTTCAAGACCGTGAGCGACAGCCTGCCAAAAGTCCTGGGCTTCGTCTTCTCGCACACGGGCCTCAAGGCAGGCTTGGCCGAACGTTTCCGCGCGGTGCTCAACATCTTGCAGAACGGCGGCGCGATTGCCGATGATCTCATTCAGACCCGCTGTCAGCGCGGGGCACAGATCGCCCGTCAGCTCCGCTTCCCGGCGAGCGTCTGCGACGCCATCCACGCGCTGGACGAACACTGGAACGGCAGCGGCCGACCGGACCGTCTCGCCGGCCCCGCGATCCCGATCTACGCACGCGTGGCGCTGCTCGCGCAGGTCGTCGACGTCTTTCACACCGCAGCCGGTTCTGCGGCCGCGATCGCTGAAGTGCGGGCGCGCTCGGGCACGTGGTTCGATCCTCAGGTCGTCGCCTGCTTCGAGGCGGTCGCGGTCGAACCCGGCTTCTGGGAGACGCTGGGATCGGACGCGGTCGAGGCGGCGGTCTTCGCGCTGGCACCGGCCAGCCCGATCGTCGTAGACGAGGACTATCTCGACGACGTCGCCCGTGCCTTCGCGCAGATCATCGATGCCAAGAGCCCGTTCACGTCCGGTCACTCGGAGCGGGTCGCGGTCTACGCCGATATGATCGCGGCCGAACTCGGGTTTTCCGCGGAACGCCGCCGCTGGCTCAAACGGGCCGCGCTCCTGCACGATGTCGGCAAGCTCGGGGTCTCGAACGCGATCCTCGACAAGAACGGCAAGCTGGACGATGCGGAGTGGCGGGACATGCGCAATCACGCCGCCCTGTCCGAGACCATCCTGTCCCGCGCGGCGGTGTTTCACGAGATGGCCTGCATCGGAGGCAGTCACCACGAGCGGCTGGACGGCAAGGGCTATCCCCGTGGGCTGAAAGGCGATGCGATCGCACCCGAGATCCGCATCGTCTCGGTCGCAGACGTGTTCGACGCGCTGACCGCCGACCGCCCCTACCGGGCGGCCATGTCGCTCGAGAAGGCGCTCGGCATCATGCGCGCGGACCTCGGCACGGCGTTCGATCCCACCTGCTTCGCGGCGCTGGAGCGGGCGCTCGCCGCGATCGAGGGCGATCTCGCTCGGGCGGCATAAGGCGCGCCGCCCCTCCGCGCGTAGTTCGGCTACCGGACCGGGACCATCGTCGCGGCTGCGCCGCAGGGCGATGATGCGCCACGTGACGCCAGAACGATGGCTGTGCGCACCAGCCATCCGCAGGCCGGCGAACGCAGAGCCCGAAGATAAAGCGAATCGCCGATGCGTGCGAGCATGCTGTGAGCTTCCTGGTCCAGGGACACGTGGCAGATGTCGATCGCCGACGAAGCCGCCTTCCGTCCGGTGACTGCAGGATGCATGGTCCGACAGTACAGGCCGAAAGCAATTTCAATTGTATTTGATACAACCTAAACTGCACCTTCTAGGTGTAAAATCGAATCGCCCGCCGGTCCTGCCGGAAAGCGGCCTGGGCCCCGTTCTGGAACGGCCTGTATCGGCATCCAAGGTGACGTCGGGTTGCAGGCGGAGCGTCCACTTCCGGATCACGGACCGAGATCCGCCGGCCGCCCGCCTCGGACATCCCACCAGCCGGCCGTTCGCCTTCAGGCATTTGGATCAACCCTGATCGGAGCGCGCCTGCGACTCGAAGACCGGCCCCTTCCCAGGAACAATGCTGTCCGCCCGGTGGATAGCGGGACGTAGGGGCACCGCAGCCCGCCGCACATCGAGACCCCGGGACAGAGCATGAAGCACAAGCCGCTCCGCGAGCAGGTCATCGTAATCACAGGCGCATCGTCCGGCATCGGCCTCGCCACCGCCCGGATGGCCGCCGGGCGCGGCGCCCGGGTTGTGCTGGCGGCGCGCAGCGGCGACGCCCTGGCGCGCATCCGGACCGAGATCGAGGGCGTCGGCGGCAAAGCGATCGACGTCGTCGCCGATGTCGGCCGGCGGGCCGACGTGCAGGCGGTCGCCGATCGGGCCGCAGCCACATTCGGCGGCTTCGACACCTGGGTGAACGTTGCGGGCGGCACGATCTACGGCCGGCTGCGCGAGATCAGCGACGCCGACCATGAGCGCCTGATCCAGACCAATTTCTGGGGCACGGTGTACGGGTCCCTGGTGGCGGCGGACCACCTGCGCCGGCACGGCGGCGCCCTCGTCAACGTCGGCAGCATCGCCTCGGATCTCGCCTTCCCGTACCAGGGCATGTACGCGGCCTCGAAACACGCTGTGAAGGGCTTCACCGACGCCCTGCGCATGGAGCTGATGGACGAGAACGCGCCGGTCTCGGTGACGCTGATCAAGCCGGCCTCGATCGACACGCCCCTGCCCCAGCGCGCACGCAACTACATGGACCGCGAGCCGAGCCTGCCGCCGCCGATCTACCCGCCCGAAGAGGTCGCGAACGCCATCCTGCACGCGGCCGTGCGCCCGCAGCGCGACATCTTCGTCGGCGGCGCCGGCAAGGCCTTCGTGGCCGGCAAGGAGTTGGCGCCGGGTGCCTACGATCACCTCGCGCCGGCGATCATAGCCCTTCAGAAGCGGGGAAGCCCGCCGCGCCACCCCGACGGCGCCCTGCACGGGCCGGTGGCGGCCGGCGACACGCGGGGCGATCCGCCCGTGCCGGTCATGCGGACCAGCGCCTACACCCGCGCGACCCTGCATCCCCTGGCCGCAGCAGCCGGCCTCCTCGGGGTTGGTGCCGCCACCGCCCTCGCCGTGATCGGCACCTCGCCCGGTCGCCGGCGGCGCCTGTAAGTGTCTATCGTGTCGCTAACCGTGCCGGGCCTCGACCGGCCCGCACAGGAAGCCGGGACGGATCCCCGGATCGTACCGCGCCGGATCCTGTCCTTGGCCGAGGATCGGACGATCGCCTACGCGGAGACCGGCACTGGCCCGGATCTCGTGGTGATTCACGGCACGCTGATGTGCCTGGAGGACGTCTGGCTCGGCCCGGTGCCGGCGCTGTCCGAGCATTTCCGCGTCGTCGCCGTCGACCGTCCCGGCCACGGCTTCAGCCGCCGGCCCCGCGGGCGCGCCGCCGACATATGGGATCAGGCTGCGCAGATCCGCGAGGCGGTGCGCCGCCTCGGTCTGGAGCGGCCGGTGATCCTCGGTCACTCGTTCGGCGCGGCCGTCGCCCTCGCCTACGGGATGCTCCATCCGGACGAAATCGCCGGTATCGTCGCCCTGGCGCCGATCTGCTTCCCGGAACTCCGCCTCGAGCAGGTGCTGTTCTGGCCACGGGCGCTGCCATTCGGCGGCGATGCTCTGTCAGCCCTGCTGGGCGGGAGCAGCGACCGGGTGCTCCTGCCCCTGTTGTGGAACGCCATGTTCCTTCCCGAGGCGATGCCGCCACACTTCGCCCGTCAATTTCCCTTCGCCCTCGCCGGCGGCGCCGCGCAGATCACGGCCGACGGCGAGGATGCCGGCTGGCTCTGGCCGGCGCTCTCGCGCAGCGTCCTCGGCTATCCGTCGCTGCGCCGGCCTGTCCATATACTAGGCGGCAGCGCCGATCTGGTGGTGAATACAACCCTGCACGGGCAGCGCGCGGCCAGCATGATCCCCGGCGCGCGGTTCGAGCGTTTGGCCGGCGTCGGACACATGCTGCATCATGTGCGGCCCGACGCGGTGGTGCGCGCGGCCCTCGCGGCGCATGCGAGCCCGTAACGCGCCCGTCGCGGCAAGCAGACGGTGCGTGGCGCGGCAGGTCCGGACGGATGGTGGGCGGTGAGGGACTCGAACCCCCGACCCTCTCCGTGTAAAGGAGACGCTCTACCGACTGAGCTAACCGCCCGGTCGTGGACCGTTACGGCATGGCGCCGGTCCCGTGCAAGGGCGCCCGGTGCGCCCAGGTGTCAGGAGCCGACGAGCCGGGCAGCGAGGGCGGGGCCAAGCCCGATGCTCTCCACCGCTTCTGGCCCACTCCGGGGCGACATGGATCCGTGCGCGGCCGCCAGGACGGCGCGGGTGCCGGCCTCCACGGAGCAGATCAGCCGACACGGTACCCGGCCCGCGATGCGCGCGGTAAGTCCCGCCAGCCCGGCACCACCGAGGATCACGGAGTCAGCACCGCGTTCGGCGCAGGCGATGCAGGCTTCGGCCAGGGCCGAGAGTGCGGCATCGGGGTTCTCGGCGATCGCACCGCCGCTCGGCGCAACGGTGCGGATCGCCGCAAGCGGCCCCGACAGACCGAGCGTGCCGACGAACTCGCGCAGCATCGGTTCCCAGGCCGGACCGCCGGTTACGATACCGAAGCGGCCCTGCGCGGCGGCCTCGCGGCAGGCGGCTTCCGCCATGCCGACCACCGGCACCCGCGAGAGCTCCCGCAGGGCCAGAAGGCCGGGATCGCCGAAACAGGCCAGATAGACCGCATCGCAATCCGAACCGTGCTCCGCGAGGGCGTCCAGGGCGGCATGGCCCGCGATGGCGGCGGCCGAGCGGCTCGCGATGTAGCGGGCGCCGAAACGACCCGTGACCGCGCGCAACGCAGCCCGGCCCGCGAGTTGAGCCCGAACATAGCCCGCGACGAGGTCGGTCACGGCCGTGCTGGTATTGGGATTGATCAGAAGGATGCGCATCCAGCCCTCCGCGCATGAAAAAGCCCCCGGGGCTCTCGCTCCGGGGGCTCGCGTCACTCGCGCATCGGGTCAGTGTGCCACGAAGGCGGCCCCGTCCTCCTCGGACCGGGCAGGCTTGGCCACCGGCAGGGGCTCTTCCCACTCGATCGCGACCGGCTGCCGGACCAGCGCCTTCTCCAGCACCTGATCCATCCGGGAGACGGGCACGATCTCCAGACCGTTCTTCACGCTGTCGGGCACCTCGGCGATGTCCTTGGCGTTCTCCTCGGGGATCAGCACCGTCTTGATGCCGCCGCGGAGCGCGGCGAGCAGCTTCTCTTTGAGGCCGCCGATCGGAAGCACCCGACCGCGGAGCGTCACCTCGCCGGTCATCGCGACGTCGCGGCGGACCGGGATGCCGGTCAGCGTCGAGATGATCGCGGTGGCCATGGCGATGCCGGCCGACGGACCGTCCTTCGGGGTCGCGCCCTCGGGAACGTGAACGTGGATGTCGCGCCGCTCGAACAGCGGCGGCTCGATGCCGAAGTCGATGGCCCGGGAGCGCACGTAGGATGCGGCCGCCGAGATCGACTCCTTCATCACGTCCTTCAGGTTGCCGGTGACCGTCATCTTGCCCTTGCCAGGCATCATGACGCCCTCGATCGTCAGCAACTCGCCGCCGACCTCGGTCCAGGCCAGACCCGTCACGACGCCGACCTGATCGTCCGCATCGATCTCGCCGTAGCGGAACTTCGGCGGGCCGAGGAAGACCGGCAAGGTCTCCACGTTCACCGCGACCGACTTGGTCTTGGTGATCAGGATCTCCTTCACCGCCTTGCGGATCAGGTTCGACAGCTCCCGCTCCAGGTTGCGGACGCCGGCCTCCCGCGTGTAGCGGCGGACCAGCATCATCAGCCCGTCATCGTCGATCGACCACTCCTGCGTCCCGAGGCCGTGCTTCTTCAGGGCGTTCGGGATCAGGTGTTTGCGCGCGATCTCGACCTTCTCCTCCTCGGTGTATCCGGCGATGCGGATCACCTCCATCCGGTCCATGAGCGGGCCCGGGATGTTGAGGGTGTTGGCCGTGGTCACGAACATCACGTTCGAGAGGTCGTAATCCACCTCCAGGTAGTGGTCGTTGAAGGTGCTGTTCTGCTCGGGATCCAGAACCTCGAGGAGCGCCGCGGAAGGATCGCCACGGAAGTCCATGCCCATCTTGTCGATCTCGTCGAGCAGGATGAGCGGGTTCGAGGTCTTCGCCTTGCGCATCGACTGCACGATCTTGCCGGGCATCGAGCCGATATAGGTCCGGCGGTGACCGCGGATCTCGGCCTCGTCGCGCACGCCGCCGAGCGACATGCGGACGAACTCGCGACCCGTCGCCTTGGCGATGGACTTGCCGAGAGAGGTCTTGCCGACGCCGGGGGGACCGACGAGGCACAGGATCGGGCCGGTGAGCTTGTTCGCGCGCTGTTGCACCGCGAGGTACTCGACGATCCGCTCCTTGACCTTGTCGAGGCCGAAATGATCGTCGTCGAGCAGCGCCTGGGCGCCGAGCAGATCCTTCTTGATCTTCGAGCGCTTGCCCCACGGGATGCCAAGCATCCAGTCGAGGTAGTTGCGCACGACGGTCGCCTCGGCCGACATCGGCGACATCTGGCGCAGCTTCTTCAGCTCGGCCGTCGCCTTGTCGCGGGCCTCCTTGGAGAGCTTGGTCTTCTCGATCTTCTCTTCCAGCTCGGCCAGCTCGTCGCGGCCATCCTCGGAGTCACCCAGCTCCTTCTGGATCGCCTTCATCTGCTCGTTCAAGTAGTACTCGCGCTGGGTCTTCTCCATCTGCCGCTTGACGCGGGTCCGGATGCGCTTCTCCACCTGGAGCACGGAGATCTCGCTCTCCATCAGCGACAGCACGCGCTCGAGGCGCTGCGCAACCGTGGGCGTCTCCAGGATGCCCTGCTTGTCGGAGATCTTGACGAGCAGGTGCGAGCCGATCGTGTCGGCGAGCTTGGAGGGCTCGTCGATCTGGGTCACGGCAGAGACGACCTCGGGCGAGATCTTCTTGTTCAGCTTGACGTAGTTCTCGAACTCCGAGAGCACCGAGCGCGCGAGGGCTTCGGCCTCGACGCGGTCGCCGAGTTCGTCATGGAGGGCTTCCGCCGTCGCCTCGTAGTACTCGTCCGAACGGGTGAAGCCCGTGACCTTGGCGCGGCCGACGCCCTCGACCAGAACCTTTACGGTCCCGTCGGGCAGCTTCAGGAGTTGGAGCACCGAGGCAAGGGTGCCGATCTTGTAGATCGCGTCGGTCGCCGGATCGTCGTCGCCCGCGTTGATCTGGGTGGCGAGCAGGATGTGGCGATCGGTGCGGACGGCCTCCTCGAGGGCGCGGATCGACTTCTCGCGGCCCACGAACAGGGGCACGATCATGTGCGGGAAGACGACGATGTCGCGCAGGGGGAGGACGGCGTATGAGCCTGTCGAACCCGGGACCACCGGCTGGCGCGATTTCGACTGTGACATGCTGACTTCCTCTCAGGGACGCCCGGGTTCGACGCCTCCATGCATGGAGCGCGCCTACAGCCAGGGGCCGACCGGGCCGCGAGGGTCGGGGCTTTTTGGGACTTTGCGGCTGGTAACGCGGACCGCACCTCGAAGGAGCGTACGGCCTCCGCGCTGAGCCTGAGGTGGCTGCGGGGGGCAGCGTTTTCAAGATGTTCCCCGCAGCGCGCCCGGCCGGAGCCGGGCGCTTAATGCAACCCTACCAAGCGCTTACGCGCTGACGCTGGCGGGCGCTTCCTTGTTGCGGTCGCCGTGGATGTAGAGGGGGCGCGACTTGCCCTCGACTACCTCCGGGCCGATGACCACCTGCTCGACGGATTCCAGGCCCGGCAGGTCGTACATCGTGTCGAGCAGGATCGTCTCCAGGATCGAGCGCAGGCCGCGGGCGCCGGTCTTGCGCTCGATCGCCTTGCGGGCGACGAGCGACAGCGCGTCGTCCTGGAACGTCAGGTCGACGTTCTCCATCTCGAACAGGCGCTGGTACTGCTTGACCAGGGCGTTCTTCGGCTCCTGCAGGATCTTCTTGAGGGCCGCCTCGTCGAGGTCCTCCAGCGTCGCCAGGACCGGCAGACGGCCGACGAACTCCGGGATGAGGCCGAACTTCAGCAGATCCTCGGGCTCGACCGAGCGGAAGATCTCGCCGGTGCGACGGTCGTCCGGGGCCTGCACGGTCGCGCCGAAGCCGATCGAGGTGCCCTTGCCGCGCTGGGAGATGATCCGCTCCAGCCCCGCGAAGGCGCCGCCGCAGATGAACAGGATGTTGGTCGTGTCGACCTGCAGGAATTCCTGCTGCGGGTGCTTCCGGCCGCCCTGGGGCGGGACGGAGGCGACCGTGCCCTCCATGATCTTGAGGAGGGCCTGCTGAACGCCCTCGCCCGACACGTCGCGGGTGATCGACGGGTTGTCGGACTTACGGGAGATCTTGTCGATCTCGTCGATGTAGACGATGCCGCGCTGTGCCCGCTCGACGTTGTAGTCCGACGCCTGGAGCAGCTTGAGGATGATGTTCTCGACGTCCTCACCGACATAGCCGGCTTCGGTGAGCGTCGTGGCATCCGCCATGGTGAACGGCACGTCGAGGATCCGGGCCAGCGTCTGCGCGAGCAGCGTCTTGCCCGAGCCGGTCGGCCCGATCAGCATGATGTTGGACTTGGCCAGCTCGACGTCGTTGTGCTTCGTCGCGTGGGCGAGCCGCTTATAATGGTTGTGGACCGCGACCGAGAGGACCTTCTTGGCGAAGTCCTGGCCGATGACGTAGTCGTCGAGGACGCGGCGGATTTCCTTCGGGGTCGGCACCCCGTCGCGGCTCTTCACGAGCGAGGATTTCGACTCCTCGCGGATGATGTCCATGCACAGCTCGACGCACTCGTCGCAGATGAACACCGTCGGTCCGGCAATCAGCTTGCGGACCTCGTGCTGGCTCTTGCCGCAGAACGAGCAATACAGCGTGCTCTTGGAGTCGTTGCCGCCAGTCTTGCTCATATCGGTCTCCGATTCCTCGCGTCCGCAGCCGGCAAGGGGCGAACGCGCATCGTTTGAATGTAGGGGGTCCGTTTAAAGAAACAGTGTGCTGCGCGCCTTTGACCGACGGACCCGATCCCGGATGCAAACACGCTGCCGCGGCGGGATCAAGGCCGCGCCGCGGCAGTCAGGCGTCGCGGATCCGATCAGGCGGCCGCCGGCTCGGGACGCTTCTCGATCACCTCGTCGATGAGCCCGAACTCCTTGGCCGCGTCCGCGGTCATGAAGTTGTCGCGCTCCAGCGCCGTATGGATCGTGTCGTAGTCGCGACCCGTGTGCTTCACGTAGATCTCGTTCAGGCGCCGCTTCAGCGCCTCGATCTCGCGGGCGTGGATCAGGATGTCGGTCGCTTGGCCCTGGAAGCCGCCCGACGGCTGGTGAACCATGATCCGGGCGTTCGGCAGGGCGAAGCGGTGACCCGGCTCGCCGGCGGTGAGCAGGAGCGAGCCCATGGAGGCGGCCTGGCCGACGCAGAGAGTCGTCACCGGGCAGCGGATGAACTGCATCGTGTCGTAGATCGACAGGCCGGAGGTGACCACGCCGCCGGGGGAGTTGATGTAGAAGGAAATTTCCTTCTTCGGGTTCTCCGCCTCGAGGAACAGCAGCTGCGCCACGATCAGCGACGCGCCGTAATCCTCCACGGGGCCGGTGAGGAAGATGATGCGCTCGCGGAGAAGGCGGGAGTAGATGTCGAAGGCGCGCTCGCCGCGGCTCGACTGCTCGACGACCATCGGCACGAGCGCGTTGTTATAGACGTCGATCGGATCTCTCATCTCGTCCTGCCCCGGAGTGAGGCCCGGGGCTGCCGCGAATCAGGGCAGCCCCGGGCATGTCAGCGAACATCGGCGATGCTTAACCACCGCCTAACCCTTGCCCGCCGTCGCTCGGACAGTGCGGGACTCAGTCGGCCTTGGCTTCGGTCTTGGACTCGTCCTTGGCCTCGGCCTTGTCTGCCGGCTTTGCGCCGGTCGTGTCGTCGTCATCCTCGTCTGCGAAAAGCGCCTCTTTCGAGACGGGCTCCTCGACGAGCTTGATCTGCCCGAGGACGTGGTCGACCACCTTCTCCTCGAACAGGGGCGCGCGGAGTTCCGCGAGCGCCTGCGCATTCTTCCGGTAGAAGTCCCAGACCTGCTGCTCCTGGCCCGGGAACTGCCGGACCCGGGCGATGAGGGCCTGGTTCACCTCCTCGTCCGAGACCTTGATATCGGCGCTCTCGCCGACCTGCGCAAGCACGAGACCGAGACGGACGCGCCGTTCGGCGATCTTCCTGTACTCGGCCTGGGCCTTCTCCTCGGTGGTGTCCTCGTCGGCGAAGGTCTTGCCGCGGGTCTTGAGGTCYTGCTCCACCTGCGCCCACACGGCGGCGAATTCCTGCGCCACCAGGGACGGGGGCAGCTCGAAGGCGTACTTGCCGTCGAGGGCGTCGAGGAGGTCCTTCTTGAGGAGTCGGCGCGAGGCGGTCTCGAAATCCCGGCCGATCGCCTCCGACACGGCCTCGCGGAGCTTCTCCAGCGATTCCATGCCCATGGACTTGGCGAGTTCGTCGTCGACTTTGGCCTCGCCGGCGGCCTGGATCTTCGTGACCGTGACGTCGAACTCGGCGTCCTTGCCGGCGAGGTGCTCGGCCCCGTAGGATTCCGGGAAGGTGACCTTCACGAGGCGCTTGTCGCCGACTTTGGCGCCGACGAGCTGCTCCTCGAACCCCGGAATGAACGAGCCGGACCCGAGCTCCAGATCGATGCCGTCGCCCTTGCCACCCTGGAACTCCTCGCCGTCGATGCGACCGACGAAGTCGATGGTGACACGGTCGCCGCTCTGGGCCTCGGCGCCCTCCTCGCGCTCGGCGAAGGGACGGCTCTGGCCGGCCATGCGCGCCAGGGCCTCGTCGACCTCTGCGTCGGAGGGCTTAGCGACGCGCTTAGTCAGGCTGACGTCGGAGAGGTCGGCCAGCTCGAAGCTCGGCATCACCTCGAGGGCGACCTTGAAGGCGAGATCGCCCTTGGCGTCCAGCGCCTTCTCGACCTCGGCCTGATCACTCGGGAACTCGACCTGCGGCTCGAGGGCCAGCTTGAGGCCGTTATCGGTGACGATCTGACGGTTGGCCTCGTTGACGGCGTTCTGAACCACCTCGGCCATCACGGAGCGGCCGTAGACCTTGCGCAGGTGCGCCACCGGCACCTTACCGGGGCGGAAGCCCTTGAGCTGCACCTTGTCCTTCATGCCGGACAGCTCGTTGGTCAGGCGCTCTTCGAGCTCCTGGGCGGCCAGCAGAACCTGAAACTCGCGCTTCAGCCCAGGGGTGGCAGTCCCTTGGGCGTTGATCTCGGTCACCTGCATCGTCGTCGTCGCTCTTCAAAGAACCTGTGGTCGCCGGCCGGGCCGGCGTCGTGCTCGCGCGGACCGGGATGCCGAGATGTCGGGTACGAGACGGAGGGTCCCGGGGGGACCGCAACCGCAGCAGAATTCCTGGTGCGGGCGGAGGGGCTCGAACCCCCACGTCTTGCGACACTGGAACCTAAATCCAGCGCGTCTACCAGTTCCGCCACGCCCGCGCGCGCCGACATCCGGCGCATCGCCGGCCGCCGGAAGCGCGCCCTATAGCATGGGCCGGACGGCCCGCAGCAAAAAACTTGCCCCTGTGGCGCGGGAGCCCGCGCGCCGCTAAGGAGCGGACCCGTCGCGAGCCGCAGCCGAGTGACCATGCCGCCATCCCGCCCCGTGCCGCCGACCGAATCGCGCGACGGCGCGCCCTCGCGCCGGACCCTGCTCACCGCCGCGGCCGCCTTCGGGCTCGTGCCGGCCTTCGGGCTCGTGCCGGCCTTCGGGCTCGCGCCGGGCGCGGCGTGGGCTCAGGGGCCGGGAACCCCGCCGGGGTCTGCACCCGGGACGACGCCGCCCGCGCCGGCGCAGCCGGAACCCGCTTCCCTGGCGGCGGCCCCCGGCCGGGCGCGGTTCAGGCCCGAGCCGGCGCCGGACACGGCGGTCTGGTGTTTCGACGGCAAGGCCCTGCCCCCCGTCATCCGGGTGAAGCTCGGCCAGCCGGTGCGGCTGAAGGTGGAGAACCGAACCGACAAGCCCCTGTCGCTGCACTGGCACGGCGTGCGCATCGTCAACGCCATGGACGGCGTCGGCGGGGTCACCCAGGCGCCGATCCCGCCGGGGGGCGACTTTCTCTACGCGTTCACCCCGCCCGATGCCGGATCCTACCTGATCCGCCCCCTGGTCGTCGGCGGAGCGAGCGAGCCGTCGGGCCGCGGGCTCGCGGGCATGCTGGTCGTCGAGGAGACGAACCCGCCCTCCGTCGACGCCGATGTCAGCGTCGTGCTGCAGGACTGGCGCCTTCAGGACGACGGCAGCCTGATGCCGTTCGGGCAGACGGCCCTCGCCGCCGCCCACGGCCGGCTCGGCAACCTCGTCACGGTCAACGGCCAGCCCGTGCCGGGGACCATCGAGGCGCGCCCGGGGGCACGGGTCCGCCTGCGTCTCGGGAACGCCTGCAACGCCCGGGCGACGCGGCTCCGGTTCGAGGGCGTGAAGGTCTACGTGGCGGCGGTCGACGGACAGCCGACCGACACGTTCGAGCCCCTGCGCGCCACCCTCCCCTTCCCGCCGGGCACCCGCTACGACCTCCTGGTCGACCTCCCCGAGGAAGAGGGCGCCCGATGCACGATCGAGGCGCTGGTCGGGAAGGGCCTGACGCTGGCGAGCGTGACCACGAAGGGCGCCCGGATCACCGAGAAGCGGCCGCCGATCGGCCCGATCGGCGAGAACAAGCGCCTCCCGGCCGAGATCAAGCTCCAGAACGCCCTGCGCCGGGATGTCGTGATCTCCGGCGGTGCCTTTGTGCCCAAGGACAAGGCGGGCGCCAAAGACGCCGCCAGAGAGACCGCCACGCCCGATCCGGTCTATACGGGCGATCCGCAGAAGATCTGGTCGGTGAACGGGGCCGCCGGGGTCGCGGGCCTCCAGCCGATCTTTTCGGTAAAGCGGGGCCAGGTTGTGGTCCTGGCCCTGCGCAACGAGACCGCCTTCCCCCAGGCGCTGCACCTCCACGGGCACTGCTTCCGCCTGCTCCATCCCCTGGACGACGGCTGGGAGCCCTACTGGCTCGACACGTTCCAACTGCTGGAAGGCCGGACCGCCCGGATCGGCTTCCTGGCCGATAATCCCGGCCGCTGGCTGATCAGCGCCACGGTGCTGGAGCGGTTCGACACCGGCCTGTGGACGGTGTTCGAGGTCACCTGAAATCGGCCGCCGCGAGGTCCCGCAGCACCGCCGGCATCAGCTCGGGAATGTCCTCGGCGATCAGCCCGGGGCCGTGCCGCAGGCCGGCATCCCCGTGGAGCCAGACGCCGGCGGCGGCGGCCGCGAAGGGCTCCATGCCCTGCGCCAGCAGGCCCGCGATCAGGCCAGCGAGCACGTCGCCCGAGCCGGCCGTGCCGAGATAGGGGCTGCCGTGGTCGTTGATCGCCGCACGCCCGTCGGGACTCGCGATGACGGTGTCGGCCCCTTTCAGGACCACCACCGCGCCGGCGAGTTCGGCTGCCGCGCGTGTTCGGGCGACCTTGTCGGCCGTCTCCGCCATGGCGTCCGTGCCGTCGAACAGGCGCGCGAATTCCCCGGCATGGGGGGTCAGCACGGCGCGCGCATCGCCGTCGGCGAGATGCGCGGCCAGGAGCGGCGCCTGTCCGGAAAAGCTCGTCAGCGCGTCAGCATCGAGGACGAGGTTGCGCCCGGCCGCCGCCGCCACGGCGACGCGCTCCCGGGTCGGCGCGCCGGTGCCGAGACCGGGGCCGGCCAGGATCACGTTGAGGCGCTCGTCGGTGAGCAGGTCGTCGAGATCGTCGGCGCTCTCGCATGGCCGCAGCATGATCGCCGTGAGGTGCGCGGCGTTCTCGGCGAGCGCCGCGGTCGGCGAGGCGACGGTCACGAGCCCGGCGCCGACCCGCAGGGCGCCGCGGGCGGCGAGCCGGGCGGCACCGGTCTTGGTCGCCGGTCCCGACAGCACGAGGGCGTGGCCGCGGGTATATTTGTGGCTGGCCCCATCGAGGCGTGGGAAGGCCGCGGCCCACAGGTCCGGTCCGTTTCGGTGGAGCGGTGCGCCGGTGGCGAGGCCGGCCTCGAGCGCCTCCGGTCCCGTCCCGATCTCAGCGAGGCTAAGCTGGCCGCAGAGGCCGCGCCCGGGTTGCAGGAGGTGCCCGGGCTTCAACGCCACGAACGTCACGGTCTCCACGGCCCGGATCGCCGTGCCGCGAACCGCGCCGGTATCGCCGTCGACCCCGCTCGGCACGTCGATCGCCAGTACCGGGATCCCGGCGGCATTCACCGCTTCGACGAGCGCACGGGCCTCCCCGTCGAGGTCGCGCGACAGTCCCGCCCCGAACAAGGCGTCGATCACGAGGTCGCAGGACGGCAGCGCGCCGGGGGCGGCCCGCTGGACCGCTCCCGTCCAGGCCTGGGCCGCCAGGGCGGCATCCCCCGTCAGCGCCGCCCGGTCCCCGAGGAGAACAAGGTCGACCACGTGGCCGGTCTCGGCCAGCAGCCGGGCGGCCACGAAGCCGTCACCGCCGTTGTTGCCCGGTCCGCACAGGATCAGCGCCCGGCCGCCTGCCGGCAGCCGCCCCCGGGCGCGGGC